>JBDHYE010000026.1:0-10024 GCA_039811245.1 Chitinophagaceae bacterium
TCGGGAAGACAGGATTCGAACCTGCGACCCCCTGGTCCCAAACCAGGTGCGCTACCGGCCTGCGCTACTTCCCGAACCTAAGCTAAATGCTCCAAATTGTATCACTACAATAGGAGCGGTGAGGGCGGGATTCGAACCCGCGGAACAGTTTGACCCGTTCGGCAGTTTAGCAAACTACTGGTATCGGCCACTCACCCACCTCACCGTTTTCCTTTAGCGCCTTGGCTAAGGGAGTGCAAAGATAAAATTATTCAGATAAAAACAAAATTTAAACCCTTAATTTCAATAAATATATTTTTTAATCGATTGTTTTTTGAATTCCAGTCTGTGTAAAAACTATTTTTTGCGCTCGGTATAAGTTACCTAGCACCATTTTAAAGGTTTTCTTGCTCATTCCAAAAAAGGAATAAATTTCATCAGGACTACTTTTATCGTGATAGGGCAAATAGCCATTATGTTCTTCTAATAACCTGATGATCTTTTCTGCTTCAGACTCTACTTTTTTATAACCTCGCTCTCCTGGCATTACATCAATCTTATTGTCTTCAAATACTTTCTTAATATAACCTTTAAGTCGGTCGCCTACCTGCAAGTCAAAAAACACATCACTATAATGGATCAAACCAATATGCTCTTGATGAATTAATACCTCAAAACCCAACTCTGTTTTACGGGTTACTAAAAGATTTACAACATCATTCTCTTTAAGTTTTATGGGGTTTTCTTTTATTTTATGTTGAAACTTTTCTGTTGCCGCTACTCTACCCGTTAAGGTGTCAAGATACAATAGCACAGCTATTTTCATTCCTTTATACAGCACTCTTGATTGTTGCGATAAGGGCAGAAAAACATCTTTCATAATACCCCAATCAAGAAATGCACCTTGGTGCATAATATCTTTTACAGTAAGCACCGCAATTTCTCCCACTACCGCTTTAGGTTGTTGGGTAGTTGCTATTAATCTCGATTCATTGTCATGATATAAAAATACTTCAACCGTATCGCCTACATCTAAACCCTCCGGCACAAAACGCTTGGGTAAAAGTACTTCACCTGCTTCTTGAGCATCTAGGTAAAGCCCAAAATCTAACTTTTTAACCACGGGTAGCTTATAATATGAGCCGGCTTGAATCATGACATCTATCTATTTTCGATTTACGAAAGTACTATTTCCAAGGTTAATAAATACTGCTACTGCTCTTTTAAGATTAAAAACATATTGCTTAAGCTATTCTTCCTTTCGTTTTACAATAAGTACCCAATCTTGCTCTAAGAGTAAATAGCCATACTCATAGCAAAAAATATAATTACTTTGCTTTTGGGTAAGGTAGTTGTGGGTGTGATAGTCAAAACGAAATCCTTGATCCGACAGCTTCTCCTTTTTAACTTTAATTTTCTCTTCTTGTTCACCCAATAAGGCAGCCAATATCCTTCTATTTTTCTTTAAAATATGATTGATATTTCTTACAAAATTATTCTGATCACTATTTTGCCGATTGTTATAATTATTTCTACAATAATCATCACAAAACTTTTTATCTACCCGCCCTCTTAAGGTTTTACCACATCCTAAACATTGTCTTTCAATAGTTTTCATAAAAAAATAGTTCAAATTTTAACCGACAACAAACGATTACAATCACTTACTTCCGATTATAAATAATTAAAAACCGAGTAAGGCCTTTTTAGCATCACATCTTTGCATTGGCAATTCGATAAAAGCCAAAAGCATAAACAAATATTAAAAACTTTTTATTAATCAACAAAAATTAAATTTTATGTCAACTCTAAGAAACAGCGTACAGCTCATTGGACATTTAGGTGCAGCACCTGAAGTTAAACAATTAGAAAGTGGTTCAAAAGTAGCCCGAATCAGTATTGCCACTACAGAATCTTACAAAGATCGTAATGGTGAGTGGAAAAATGAAAGCACTTGGCACCAAGTAGTAGCTTGGGAAGCCCTAGCTGAGCGTGCAGAAAAATATCTTGAAAAAGGCAGTTTTGTACTCATCCAAGGACGCTTAGTAAACAGAAGCTATAATGATGCTAAAGGAGAGAAAAAATATGTTACCGAAGTGAGAGCTAGCAATTTTATGATCCTTGATAAAAAAGAAAAAACAGATCAAATTGCAGAGCCTCAAACAGAAGATCAAGACCTACCCTTTTAGGATTTAACTAAAATTGTACCCCTTCAAGCCCTTAATCAATTCTGGATTGATTAAGGGCTTGAATATTTTATACGGACTTTATCCCCATTAAAATTAAGTACTCAATTAAACACTTAAAAATGGACTAACTTTGCTCTTATAATGACAAAACTATCTGTAAATATTAATAAAATAGCGACCTTGAGAAACAGTAGAGGCGCTATGCACCCTAATGTATTGCAAGCTGCAATAGACTGTCAAGATTTTGGAGCAGATGGCATTACGGTACACCCGCGTCCAGACGAGCGGCACATACGTTATGCCGATGTAAGGGCTATTCGTCCGCACATAAAAACCGAGTTTAATATTGAAGGGAACCCTAAAGAAGATAAATTTGTACAATTAGTACTTGAAACCCTACCCCACCAAGTAACCCTAGTACCCGATGCTATTGACCAACTAACCAGCAATCATGGTTGGGATACCATCAAAGAACAAAAATACCTGCGTGAAATCGTTGCTGTTTTTAAAAGAGCAGGCATAAGAGTTTCAATATTTATAGACCCTGATGTACAATTAGCCAGCGCCGCCGCCGATACGGGAACGGATCGAGTAGAATTATATACAGAAGCTTACGCTAAAGCTTACAATACTAAGCCCCAAGAAGCCCTTCAGCCTTATCTGCTAGCAGCACAAGCCGCACAGCAAAAAGGTTTAGGCATAAATGCCGGACATGATTTAGACTTAAATAATCTCAACTATTTACTTAAAAATATCCCTTTCATTGATGAAGTGTCCATTGGGCATGCCCTCATTGCAGATGCACTCTATCTAGGCCTTCAAAACACCATATTGATGTACAAAAATAAAATCCCTAGTCTGAACTCATAAGTACACTGATGCCTAAGAAAAAGAAACAATTAACCTTTGAACAATTACTAGACCGCAACCTAGGTTTAGAAGATAGTAATGCTCGAAAAGCATTTGAGCTAAAATCACGGTTTTATGAGTTGAGCGACATGATTAAATCTGCACGTTTAGAAGCCGGACTGAACCAACAACAATTAGCCGATAAAATTGGCACCCAAAAAAGCTATATTTCAAAAATTGAAAATGGAAATTGCGACATAAAATACTCTACCCTATTACGTATTTTTGAAGATGCCCTTGGTAAAAATTTACAAATCATAGCAGAATAGTCCAAACAAAAGGTTACGATACAAAATTTACTCCTTAAAACCTTCATTTTATATCTATTTTAAGCCTTTTCTCCACAAAAATGAAAGGGTTTTCAACAAGATTGAAAAATAGCTAATTTATAGCCTAAAAGTTAAGGAAATCTCTTAAACTTTTAGTACTTTTGTATGCCTTAAAAAAATGCTGAAAATAGCTTTTTTTAAAGCACATAGAAGTTATAACACTTCTTACTATTATAATTATTATTTCTCTTTAAAAAGAACAAATGGATTCAACAAAAGATGCGGTTAAAAAAGCAACCGATTATGGTGCCGGAAGTATTCAAGTATTAGAAGGTTTAGAAGCTGTTAGAAAACGCCCCGCCATGTACATTGGCGATATTGGTCAAAAAGGTTTGCATCATCTAGTATATGAAGTAGTTGACAACTCCATAGATGAAGCACTAGCTGGATACGCTACGCATATTGAAGTTAGCATCCTTGAAGACAACTCTATTGTAGTTCAAGATAACGGTAGAGGTATCCCTACGGGTATTCACCCCAAAGAAGGACGCTCTGCGCTTGAAGTAGTAATGACGGTACTGCATGCTGGAGGTAAATTTGACAAAGACTCTTATAAAGTATCTGGAGGATTACACGGTGTAGGGGTAAGCTGCGTAAATGCCTTAAGTACTATGTTACACGTTACGGTGTATAGAGAAGGTAAAATATTTGAACAAGAATACAGTTGTGGTCATCCTAAATATGCCGTAAGAGAAATAGGCACTACCGATAAAAGAGGTACACGTGTACATTTCTTGCCTGACCATACCATTTTTAAAGAGAATACCTATGTTAGAGAGATATTGGCAGGCCGTTTAAGAGAGTTAGCTTATCTTAACAAAGGCATTCATATCACTTTGACCGATGAAAGAGAGAAAGATAGCAATAACGATGCACATATTAGTACTTTTTATAGCGAAGGAGGTATCGTAGAATTTGTTCAAATGCTGGATAAAAACGGCAAAAGAGACCCAATACTTCCTCAACCCATTTCTATTGAAGCACACGATGCAGATACCAATGTAGCGGTAGATGTAGCCTTAAGTTATAGCAACTCTTACAGTGAATTTATTTTTTCTTACGTAAATAATATCAACACTATTGAAGGAGGTACCCATGTTGCTGGTTTTAGAAGATCGATAACTCGTGTATTTAAAACCTATGGAGATAAAAACAAACTTTTTGAAAAAGCAAAAGTTGAAATCCTAGGCGATGATTTCAGAGAAGGGCTCAGCGCAATCATTTCTGTAAAAGTACCCGAACCTCAATTTGAAGGGCAAACCAAAACCAAACTAGGCAACAATGAAGTTATGGGAGTGGTAGATGTAGCAGTAAGTAGAGTGCTTGAAGCCTACCTTGAAGAACACCCTAAAGAAGCTAAACTCATTATTGATAAAGTAATCATAGCTGCACAAGCCAGAGCAGCAGCCCGTAAAGCCCGTGAGATGGTACAAAGAAAAAATGTACTAAGCGGTGGTGGTATGCCTGGCAAGCTAGCCGATTGCTCCGATAAAGACCCTGAACGTTGTGAACTGTACCTAGTAGAAGGAGACTCTGCCGGTGGTACCGCTAAACAAGGTAGAGACCGCAACTTCCAAGCCATTCTACCCTTAAGAGGTAAAATACTCAATGTAGAAAAAGCACAAGAGCATAAGATTTATGAAAACGAAGAAATCAAAAATATGTTTACGGCACTAGGTGTAACAATAGGCACTCCCGAAGACCCTAAGGCCTTAAACATTTCAAAGCTTCGATACCATAAAATCATCATTATGACCGATGCCGATGTGGACGGCTCTCATATTGCTACGCTAATTCTGACTTTCTTCTTTAGATATATGACCTCTCTTGTACAACAAGGTTATATCTATCTGGCACAACCCCCTTTATACTTAGTTAAAAAAGGTAAAGAAGAGGTTTATGCTTGGAGTGAAAATGACCGTAAAGCAGCCGTTAGCAGGTTAGCCAATGGAAGAGAAGATAGCGTTAACATACAACGCTACAAAGGTTTAGGAGAGATGAATGCTGAACAGCTTTGGAGTACTACTATGAACCCAGAAACCCGTTCTCTTAAACAAGTGAGTATCGAAAGCGCCGCAGAAGCCGATAGAGTATTTGCAATGCTCATGGGCGATGAAGTAGCCCCACGTAGAGAGTTTATTGAAAGCCATGCCAAATATGCTAAGCTTGATGTATAATACGATTAAAATTTAATGAACCTAAAGAGCCTCTTATTATCCCAATAAGAGGTTTTTTACTTTTTATAGTACTGTATTTATAAACAGATTTGTAATTTAGTACTACGCTACTCAATTTTTCAGTCTTATATTGCAGTGCCAAAATGATTTTATTCATGTCAAAAAAATCTACAAGCCCAAAATCCAGTCTTAAGCAAAAAGTACAAGAGCCCCAAGCTCAAACTACTGCAATACCAACGCCTCAAGAAAATATAAAAAATAACATTCATGAAAACAGTCTTTGGAAAAAACTGTTTTTTGCTTCACTAATATTTATGTTAGGCTGCCTATGGATCAGTGGCTATGACAGTGGCTATTGTTCTGATGAAATGGATATGAATATTTATGGCAAAGCCAATATCGCCTATTATGCCAGTGGAATGAAGGATACAACATTTATGAACCCCAGTCATAATGACGGTGTAATACTCCCTCCAATGTTACGCTACTATGGCAGTGCTTTTGAATACATAGCCAGCCCATTATGCTATCTATTAGGCGATACTTACGAATACAATACTAGACATGCCTTGAATCAGTTCTTTGCTGTTCTAGGTTTATTGTTTATGGGGCTTCTAGCTAAAAAACTGCACTCTTATCAAGCCGCAATGCTTAGTATTTGGTTGTGTTTTCTTACCCCAATTTTTAATGGACTAGCCATTTTTGATACAAAAGATATCCCTTTTTTAAGTGCCTATATCGCAAGTATTTATTTTACAATAGTATTTAGAGAATACTTAAATCAACTTAGGTGGTATCATTATACAGGACTAATATTTTCGCTTTGGTTTCTATTCAGTACACGTATAGGAGGCTTATTAGTATTAGGCTTTATGGCACTTTACGCTCTTTTATTTTATTTTAAAAACCATAAAACACAGCAAAACTTATTTAAGCAGCTTTGTATCAAACTGGGTTTGGCTGTAGTTGTTGCATTTGTATTTACCATTATCCTATGGCCTTATGTGCTTGAAAATCCCTCACAAAACTTAATTAAGAGTATCAATGTTGTTAAAGAGTTTCCTCAAAAAATTGTCTTTGCATTTGAAGGAGAATTCATTGACTCTTTACAATTACCAAAACATTATATCCCTAAAATGATGTGGATTACAATTCCTATCATCATTCAGATTTTTTTAGGTTTAGGATTGCTGGCTTTAATCTATAATTTTAGAAAAATTAAATTTCAAAGCGCTCATATTATATTACTCTTAGCAGGCTTTGTCCCTTTAGTCATCGCTATTACAAGCCAAATGCCCTTATACAATTCTTGGCGACATTTACTTTTTGTGTATCCTCCATTAGTTGTTACAGCCAGTGTAGGTTTTATGGCATTATACCAACAAATGGTGCCAGGGAAATTCCAAGTGCTTTGGTTACCATTATTGTGGCTTGGAGCATTTAAACCTATCCAATATTGGATAAATAACAACACCTATCAATACACCTATTATAACAGTAATGCAGGCAATGCCGAAAAAGCTTACCTCAACTATGAAACAGATTATTGGCAAATAAGTGTAAAAGCAGCGATTGACTGGTTGATGAAAAACGAAGCTGTTTTAAATTCAAATGATAGTATCAATATTAGTACAAATGCTTACACTTTCAGTAATTATTATACTAAAAAAAGATATCCCAATGCTAAAGTTAAATGGGTAGCCTTAGGCGAAAAATCACGCTATGCCAATAAAGGCACTTATTCTATTTTTAATTCTTTATTCTTAGAACCTACTTATTTAGAATATTGTTACCCCTCACCCTTTAGCATCAAGAATATACTCATCAATGGTATGCCTTGTACTTATTTAGGTAAAGATACCGCTCAGTATATATACCATGCCTTTGAAGCATTTAATGCTAATAATGTACCCCTTGCCGATTCTTTATTTCAAGAATACTCTAAGCAAATCCATTTTACTGTTGGTAATAAAAATTTAATACCGGTATATGGTGCAATAGCCTATAGTCGCTATGTTACAGGGCATTGGCAAGAAGCAGAGCAGATTGCTCAAAAAGTAGTGGCACTATATCCCCAAGAGTATTTTGGTTACTTAACATTGGGGGCAGTTAATCTTAATAAAAAAAATTATGTTGAGGCAAAACAAAATTTTCTCAATGCTTTAAGTCTAAGACCAGGAGATGCTTTTGCAATGGAATATTTAAAACAAATCCCTTAAACAGAAATAGACAACTGCTTTAGCTTTATACTACATAAATATTTTCAGCAAATTTTTGGCTTACAATTATGCGCTTGCCATTGGCTTCTAGCTCCATTGAACCATCAAACTCTTGGCGCTGCAATACTTTAATCTTACTACTTAAGGTTAATCCTAGTTTGACTACATATTGTAAGAAAGAAACACTATTATCTTTTACTGCCACTATCTTACATAGTTTATTAATGCGCATTTCTGCAAGTGTGGTTTTACTTCTAATTTTAAACTCTCCTTTGGCATTGGGTATTGGGTCGCCATGCGGGTCTATTTCAGGATAACCTAAAAATTTATCTAAGCAGTCCATAAGTTTAGCAGACTGTATATGCTCTAACTGCTCAGCTACTTCGTGTACTTCTTCCCAGCCGAAACCTAATTTCTCATACAAAAAACACTCCCACAAGCGGTGCTTACGCACTACCTCTATGGCTAAACGCTCTCCAGATTTTGTCAAACTTATTTTACCATAGCGTTGGTAGTGCAATAAATCTTTCTCCTTTAGCTTTTTCAACATCTCACTTACCGTAGCAGGTTTAATATTCAAATAGGCTGCCAATGCATTAGTACCAGCCTCTTTCTTTGCTTCTGTACCTTGAATGACATGATATAATGCTTTTAAATAATTCTCTTCGGCTTGTGTAATCATAATACAAAGATATTAAAAGTTTCAAAAAATATTTGTTAGGATACCCTAACATTATTAGTTTTGCACAACAAACATAATTTCAATGTTCAGAATAGTATTCACAGTCCTTCTATTATTCATACCCTTTTTGAGCCTTGGTATCAATATTAAAGGCTATGTACAAGATAAGGATACCCGACAACCTATTGCCAATGCTTTAATTAAAGTAAGTGCACAACCTCATATAAGTGTATTCACTGACAGCTTAGGTGCTTTTCAACTTGATCCTGATTTTAATTCAAAACAATTACTACTTATCGTTAAAGCTGCTGGGTACAAAACAGATACAGTACAATTCAAGAATACAGACAAGAACCTCATCACCATTTATCTTAAGTCATCATTGTACGAGTTAAAAGATGTTGCCATTATCCACAAAAGTATAGAGCGTATTAATGCTGAAAACCCTTTAACAATAAGCACGATTACAGAAAGAGAACTTTTACAACAAAGCAGTAATAACCTTGTTGATGCATTGGTACATCTAAGCCCAGGAATAAGTGCACTCTCTACAGGACCTAATATTTCAAAACCCTTTATCCACGGGTTAGGTTATAACCGCGTGCTTACACTATATGATGATGTAAGACAAGAAGGACAACAATATGGTGATGAACATGGACTTGAAATTGACCCTTATAATGTAGCCAAAGTTGAAATTATTAAAGGTCCGGCAAGTTTGCTCTATGGATCAGATGCGTTAGCAGGGGTTATCAAAATATATCCTAACCTTATCGATAGACAAGATAAAACTTGGCAGGGTCTAAGCCAAAGTGAATACCACCATAATAATCAACTACTTGGTCAATCCATATCAATAAACTATGGAAGCCCTAACTATGCCCTAGTACTTTCTGGAGCCGCTAAACAAGCACAAAACTATCATAATGCCATAGATGGACCTGTATATTTAAGTAATTTTTGGGAACGGCATTTTTCAGCATTACAATATTTCAAAGGTAAAAATCACTTGGGGAGTCTGAACTTTACATTGTTCCAAAACCAGCAAGGTATCCCAGATGGGAGCAGAGACTCCATCTCTAGAAAATTTACAAAACAAGTGAACGAAGCTTCTGACGATAATATAAAACAAAGGCCTATTGTAAGTACCAATGAACTCAACGCTTATAAAATTCCCGATTTAGCACAATATATTCAACATTATAGAGTCATTTTTAAAGAAGAAATAAAAACTATAAATCAAGATAAGCTAAACCTTTTATTAGCATTACAACAAAACCAAAGAACCGAACATACACACCCAAAATACAAAGACATTCCAGGTATGTCTATGCGCTTAAATACGCTGAATTATAGCGTCAATTATACACATAATTTTTCTGAACATGCACATTACATTATGGGTATAAATGGAATGTTGCAAAACAACCTCAACAAAAAAGCTAGTGATTTTCCCATACCTAACTACAAGCTTTTTGAAATAGGTGCCTTTATGAATAGCCAAATAAAAATACAAAAGATGTATTGGAGCGCAGGTATT
>JBDHYE010000027.1:0-9883 GCA_039811245.1 Chitinophagaceae bacterium
TGAATATTTAAAATTAAAAAATCAAGTAACAATTATTTCAAATTACAAACGTTAGACTACTTACCGATTGAGTTTGAAAGATTAAAAAACAAAACAAAGCTATGAATAGCATTAAAATTGAAGGTCAAGTAAGGGCCGATTTTGGCAAGAAAGCCACACGCAAAGTTCGTTCAGAAGGACAAGTACCTTGTATTATTTATGGAGGTTCAGAAACTGTAGCCTTTACAGCACCTGCACCTACTTTTAAAAATTTAGTGTACACTCCTGATTTTCAACTTGCAGAAATCTCTGTAAATGGTAAAACATACCGTTGTATTATGAAAGATTTACAATTTGATGTGGTAACAGATCAATTAACACACATTGACTTTTTAGAGCTTGTTGAAGATAAAAAAGTTATTGCCAATTTACCTTTGAAATATGTAGGTCAACCAGAAGGTGTAAAAGCGGGTGGTCGTTTAGAAATTAAAATGAAAAATATTAAAGTAAGAACTTTACCTAAATATTTAAAAGCGGCTATTGAAGTTAATATTGCATCTTTAAAATTGAATGAAAATATGAGAGTTCAAGATATTCCTGCTGAAAATATGGAATTAATGACTTCTCCACGTATTCCTATCGCATCTGTAGTAATGACTCGTGCATTAAAACAACAAGAAACTGCTGATGCTAAAGAAGCTAAAAAGAAATAAGTAAATCTTTCTTGTTTTAATTAAAATAAAAACACCCCAAACTTAACAGGTTGGGGTGTTTTATTTAGGAGCTTTTAGTGAGCTTACTCAATTTATTTCATTACATCTCAGGGTAAAGAGGAAACGCCTTCATATAGTCATTTACTTCTGATCTTACTTTGAGTATTACGTTTTCGTCATCGGGTTTGGTAAGTACTTGATCTAACCAGTTAACTACTTGCAGCATATCTTTTTCTTTTAAACCTCTAGTAGTAATTGCCGGTACGCCTACTCTTATGCCTGAGGTGATAAAAGGCGATTTATCATCAAAGGGAACCATGTTTTTATTGATCGTAATGTCTGCTTTTACAAGTGTGTTTTCTGCTTTTTTACCAGAGATGCACTTATTTCTTAAATCTATTAATAATAAATGGTTGTCGGTACCGCCTGATACGATTTCATAACCTTTTTCTAAAAAGGCTTGTGCAGCTGCTTGTGCATTTTTCACCATTTGTTGCGCATAGACTTTATACTCGTCTTGTAAAATTTCATGAAAAGCTACCGCTTTAGCCGCTATCACATGCTCTAATGGTCCCCCTTGGATACCCGGAAATACAGCAAGGTCAATTAGTTGGCTTAACATTCTTGTTTCTCCTTTAGGCCCCACAGCACCCCAAGTATTTTCAAAATCATTTTTCATCATAATAATGCCCCCTCTTGGTCCTCTAAGGGTTTTGTGAGTAGTAGAGGTTACAAAATGACAATGTTCAAAAGGAGAATTTAATAATCCCGCAGCAATTAAACCCGCAGGGTGTGCAATATCTGCTAATACTAATGCACCTACTTTATTGGCTACATTTCTTATTCTTTCATAATCCCAATCTCTACTATAAGCAGAGGCGCCACAGATAATGAGTTTGGGTTTTACCTCTAATGCTTTTTCCTCTAAGGCATCATAATCTACTCTGCCATCGCTAGCACGTACACCATAATGGTGCGCTTGATATATTTTACCTGAATAGGTTACAGGTGAACCATGGGTTAAATGCCCACCCATACTTAGATCCAGCCCTAAGATAGCATCGCCGGGTTTTAAAACTGCGAACATTACCGCTGTATTGGCTTGAGCACCACTATGCGGTTGTACATTGGCATATTCTAAATTAAAAATTTGTTTTAAACGGTTAATCGCAAGTTGTTCACTTTGATCTACTACCTCGCAACCGCCATAATAACGCTTGCCGGGGTAGCCTTCAGCATATTTATTGGTCATCACATTGCCCATCGCCTGCATAACTTGTAAGCTGGTAAAATTTTCTGAAGCGATGAGTTCTAAACCTCTTCTTTGTCTTTCTAATTCTTCATGAATAAGTCCAAATATTTCAGTATCTCTTGTCATAATAAGTTAAAATTATAAAGTGCTAAAGTAATTCAATTTGCATTATTTTCAAGGATTTGAAGACGCAGTTTTCTCTAAATATAAATTTACTAATTCTTGCGCACAAAGACTTCCTAGGGCTACACCCATGCCGCCCATTCTAAATGCACCAAATATATGCGTACTTAATTGCTTTATAATAGGTGCTTTAGTAGCTCCAAAAGCCATAATGCCACTCCATCTTTGTTCTATTTCAAAAGGGGTATTGGGGAGTATAACATTTTGGAGCAAATATTCTAAATGCTCTTGTATCGCTTGATTCAAGCTTATTTCTGTGCTAGTTTCTGTTTCAAAATCAAGATTTCTACCACCACCAAAAAGCACTCTCCCCTCTAAAGCTCTAAAATAATAATAGCCTCTATCATAATGAAAGATACCTTTGAAGGCTAAGTTGTCTATAGGTTTTGTAAGGAGTATTTGACCTCTTCCGGGTTTTAAATCTATATCGGGTAAAAATTGTTTTGTGAAGGCATTGGTACAGATAAAGAGTTGCTGGCATTGTAGTTTCCAATGTTCATTTCTAATCGTATCGGGGATATATACTTGGCATTTATTTGCGATTTCTTCAATCTTTATTACCTCTGCATTTGTTTTAATCTCAATCCCTTTTTCGAGTGCTAGGTCTTGTAAGGCGCGTAACATTGACCCAGTATGGATTTCGCCCTCTTGCAGGCTTTCTATTAATCCTTTACAATTATTTTTATTAAAGCCAAATTGTTCAATCAACGGATTTGCAATGTTAAAATAACGCTGATTATCGATACTTTTTAAAAGTTTGTTGAGATATTCTATTTGGTCTAAAATGGGTAGTTCTTCCTCTCCCAACAGTTCAAAGCTGCCATTCTTTTGGTATTGAATGTTATGGTCGCCTAATCTGCTTCTCAATAGCTCTAAACCTTTTTTTCTTCGCGCTACCAAGTTTATGACTTCATCTTCGTACATATTCTTAAGATCGTCAAGTATTTCACCCACACTACCGATACAGGCAAATCCTGCATTTCTAGAGCTTGCGCCACTGCTCATAAATCCTCTTTCGAGTACTAAAATTCTTTTATTGGCTTGATGTTGTTTTAATTCTATCGCTGTACTTAAACCTATAATACCTGCACCAATTATAATGATATCATAGTTTAAAAAAGAGCTTTGTTCCCAATAACTAAACATAAATTAAGATTAAATTTAAAAACGTTGTAGTGAGTCTTTTTCAAGTTTTCGTGCTAAGTCATAAGCCCAATTTACCACTAGTTGGCTTTCGTTATCGGTTAGAATTGCGTTAGAGTGTAAGATGGTATAGCTTTTTAAAGGCATTCTTTTTTCGTAAATTTCTTCGGCAATTTCATTGAGTTTTTTAATTTTCTTTTTAACGGAATATTGTTCAAATATTGAAAAATTAAGTTCTTCTTTTCCTTCTACAATATGATTATTGAGCCAAGAGCTAATGGGCTGTATTTGAGCATACCAAGGGTAGAGCGTTTTATTGCTATGGCAATCGTAACAGGCTTTTTTTAGAACACTAATAACATTAGCAGGAGCACTACCACTGTAGGTAATATCAACAGTAGGATTGCCAGTGAAATTATTTTTTTGAGGTCTGTAAAATTGAATGAGAAGGAGTATTGCTCCAAGGCTGTACAGTATTTTCTTTTTCATTTCTATTATTTCATTTCTTTAGAAGCTTAAATTCAAGTAGCATGTGCAACAAATTTAGTGCGCTTCAAAGATACCAAATTGAGGCATTACATAAAATGGGTAATTCACAAACAGCTATTGCCACTCAATGGCTTGTAAATGATGGTAACAATAGTAGAGATATCAAACAAAATAACCTATTGATAAAAATTAATTAGTATGTATAAAAAGTACTTGTTACTTTTAGCTTCAGTTAAACAGTTGAATTGATTAAAATGACACAAAAACAAGCAAATATCGCTACGCTATTCATTGGTGCATTGATACTAATGTTTTTTGCTTTGTATAATGGTGCACCTATGATTTCTGGGGATACTGAAATTTATCTTAAAAGTGCTTTTGAAGGCGTTGCAGCAGCCGAAAGACCCATATTTTATGGGCTATTCGTGCGTTTCACATCATTAGGATTAAGTATTTGGTTAACAATATTTACTCAAGCTTTAATTGTTTCTTTTTTGTTGCATAAATTAATTAAACATTTTATACCCGATATAAAATTGCGACATGAAATTGCTCTTATATTGTTTATTTCATTAGGTACAATCAGTTCATGGTATGTTGGATCATTAATGCCCGATATATTTACACCCATTTTAGGGCTCAGCCTTTTTTGTTTGTTGTTTTGTAAAAATAATTTTTACCACAATCTTGTATTGACCAGCATAGTATTATTAGCTACATTAGTACATTTTTCACACTATTTGATATTGACAATATTCGTAACCCTGCTGTTAATGTTGATTGTATTTAATACAAAATACAGAAAGTTGTGGTTAAAAAAATGGATACTCACTGCTACAGTTTGTATTGTTTCATGGCTTAGTTTAATGACAAGTAACGCTATGGCAAATAGGGGTTTTGTTGCCAGTTCTTCTTCTAATGTATTTTTAATGGGAAAACTCTGCGAGAGTGGTGTTTTGCAAACCTATCTTGAAAAAGCTTGCCCAGTTTATAACTATAAAATTTGTCACTTTAAAGATAGTTTGCCTGCTGTTGCATGGGAATTTGTTTGGGATCATCGTTACTATCCAGTTAACGATTCATTGGGTTGAGAAGCGAATAAAATCGAGTACAATGCAATAATGAAGGAAATTATTAGCCGTCCAAAATATTTACTATTCCTTTTTTACAAAAGTATAGAAGCCACAGCTAGACAAGCTATATTAATCAATATTGACGAAGGTGACGAGCGTCCTTGGATAAAATATGATGAAACAGATCCTGTATTTAAAGAATTAAAAAAGGATTTTCCACACGAGTTTAATTTGTTTAAGTCTGCAAGACAGAATACTAAAATTTTGAACTATGTTTTTTATGATGAAGTTTATGTAATTGTTTTTTGCATTTCTTTGATCATGTTACTTTTCATAGTTAATGATGCACAATGGAAGATGCTTGTACCTTATTTAATATTTATC
Source organism: Chitinophagaceae bacterium (assembly GCA_039811245.1). Classification (GTDB taxonomy): domain Bacteria; phylum Bacteroidota; class Bacteroidia; order Chitinophagales; family Chitinophagaceae; genus Rurimicrobium. Next base: position 5,217 of record JBDHYE010000027.1, read on the forward strand.
ACTTTATATGTCTGTTTAAATGCTTTTGTTACAGCTACCTTTGGAAATGTTCTTTCACGATTAAATTCGCGAAACGTATGGATTTTGCCTATGTTTAATATAATAATATTATATTATTCTTTCAATCTCAAAAATAAAACAAAATGAAAAAGCTACTAATTACTACTACGTTTATTGGGCTAGGGTTTGCTTAAACAACACAACAGCGCTTGGGCTCTACGACAACAAGAAGAAATGGACACTTTAAAAAAACAAATTGCAAATACTAAAAAATAATTTTTATGAAAAATGTATTCATCATACTCACCGTATTTGTATTGCTTGCTGCTTGTACAAAAGAGCAATTGTCTGACAATATTTTTTTTGATAAAGATGTAAGGCAAAAATATTTTTATAAAAAGGGTTCTTATTGGATCTATCGAGACTCAATTAGCGGAAGAGTTGACAGTTTCTATGTTTCTGAAATTTATACCCATGTTCCTGAAGCCAAAGCAACTTGGTATCAGGATGAAGAAGAGATGGCAATAACTATCACTCAAAAAATATCAGATACTTCAATAAAAGATATAATTAAATGGGATATACGTTATATAGCTAAAACTTCTGTAATAAGTGATTATTCAAGAAATAGTGCTACTAATTCTATTTTATTTTATACTAACAATTCACGGGTACTCTATAATCCGCGAAGTAATTATAAAATCCCTGAATTGGGTCAAGTATTTTCTAATTTTTTAATTGGAGATTTTAAATTGGGGACAAAAAATTTTCAAAATGTTTGCGAAATTCATTGCGAAAATATAGATAACAATAAAAACGATTGTACCTTTTATTTTAATGATAGTGTAGGTTATATTAAGATGCGCTTCAACTTTGACAATGATACTTTTAAAATTAAAGAAGTTTGGGAATTGCAACGATGGCATGTTATTAAATAATGTATCAATGGGTTAAAAAAATACATTTAAACTTATGCAAACACAGTTCATTTGTAAAAGGTTAATCCAAACAAAAAAATCAGAAAGCTGGTGATAGCACGCTAATAATTTTTTTCAAAATGTAAACAGCCTTTCCAATCATTTTTTGTGAGCTACTAAAATCTATTTTACAACTTGTAGTCTTTCGCATTTGAATTCAGCAATCTTACAGTATGAAACACCAAAATTGTTTTTATTTTTTGCACATTCGTTTTGGCTTCGTTGTTTAGCAATTATATTTGCCTTTTACAATACAATATTATGAGCCAAATTTCAATAGAACTAATTAATACTTCACATCACGAAGCACCCAAGTATCAAACTTCGGGCTCTGCTGGTATGGATTTAAAAGCATTTTTGAAAGAAACACTAACACTTCAACCTATGGAACGAAGATTGATTCCCACAGGGCTTTTTATCGCTTTACCTGAAGGTTATGAAGCACAAATCAGACCTCGTAGTGGTATGTCTATCAAGAAAGGATTAAGTTTAGTGAATGCTGTTGGGACTATTGATAGTGATTATAGAGGTGAAATCATGGTGCCAATTATCAATCTCTCTACAGAAGTACAACAAATAGAAGATGGCGACAGAATAGCTCAAATGGTTATTGCCAGTTATGTTCAGGCAGCTTTTACACTTGTTGATGCTTTGTCAGAAACAGAAAGAGGGGCAGGTGGTTTTGGTCATTCTGGAGTGAAATAGTCTTTTTATTTTTTTATAAATGTCAATAAAAAGGAAAATAAATATAGCCATTGACGGCTATTCTGCTTGTGGTAAAAGCACTTTGGCAAAACAGCTTGCTCAACACTTGGAATACACTTATGTTGATAGTGGAGCAATGTACCGTGCAATAAGTTATTATTTTATTGAGAACAATATTGAATTTGATCAAAATAAGAATATTCAAGATGCTTTAAGGGCTATAAAAATTAGCTTTGTACAAAGTGATGATAAAAAAGGGATCAAAACATTTTTAAATGATATTGATGTATCTGATACCATAAGAAGTATGGAGGTGGCTAGTAAGGTAAGTAGGGTAGCCGCTATAGCAGATGTAAGGCATTATGCTGTAGCCTTACAGCAAAAGCTTGGGGCATCTAAAGGTGTTGTGATGGACGGTAGAGATATTGGCACTGTCGTTTTTCCCGATGCTGAACTTAAAATATTTGTTACGGCTTCAATAGAGGTTAGAACACAAAGACGCTATGATGAGTTGGTTAAAAATAATAATCCCATTAGTTTTGAAGCAGTAAAACAAAACTTATTAGAAAGGGATACTATTGATACCACACGTAAAGAAAGTCCATTACAAAAAGCAGTAGATGCCATCGTTTTAGACAATACACACTTGACAAGGGAGGAACAATTAGCCTGGGCTATAGAACAAGTAAAAGCTAAATTACAATAGGATAAAGTTTTAGTTTAAGGCAATAATCAAATAATTTAAGAGGAATCTTATTGTTTCTTTTTTGCCTTTAATAATAATTGTTCATAATATTGATCCATATCATTTACCAGTCTTTGATAAGAAAACTTTTCTTTTACGTGTTGCTGCCCTTCAATACCAAATGCGTTTCTTAAATTCTCAGATTGTATTAACTTTAATAAAGCTTCTGCAAAAGGGGCTGCCTCGTTAGGCGCTGTTATAAAACCACTTTTACCATCAAGTACAATATCGGCTACTCCGCCCACATTGGTGCTTACTAAAGCTTTACCTGCTGCTTGAGCCTCTATTAAGGATACGGGTGTCCCTTCATTATGAGAGCACAAACAGACTATGTCTAATCCGGCAAGAACCTTATCCATCTCTGTTTCCCAAGAGGTGCATATTACTGTGGCTTTATTTTTGTTTTCAGGATAGTAGGCATAATCTATTTGCTCTTGTGCTAATTCAGCTTCCATTTGAGCACGTCTATCTCCATCACCTACTACTATAAATCGTAGCTTTTGTTGGGTATTGTGCTTTAATATATGTGCTATGGCTTTTACAAATAAACTATGGTTTTTGACGGGTACAATTCTTCCAATGATCCCAATTGCTATTTCATCAGGTTCTAGACCTAATTTTTCACGATAAGCAGCTCTTTTAAATGTTTTATTTTCTTGAAATTTATCTAATTCAAAACCTAAAGGAATGACTTTAATTTTTTCTAAAGGACAAATATTAAATTGAGCACCTAATTCTTGCTTCTGTAAATCACTAATGGCAATTATGCCAGAAGATTTTTTAGCTAAATAGCGTTCTATTTCTATAAAGGCTTTAGTTTTTAGCGGACTAAAATAGCTGTGAAATACATGTCCGTGAAAGGTATGCACAATGACGGGTACATTACAAGCTGCTGCGGCTAAACGTCCTATTGCTCCCGATTTTGCAGCATGGGTGTGTACAATATCCGGTTTAAATTCTTTAATTAATTGTTTTACTTTTTGGTAGGCTTTACGGTCGTCGCGTATTGATATGGCTCGTTTCATTGAGGGTACTATATGAGGTTGAAGCCCTAAGCCATCGGTTAAATGATAGGCATCTTGTTCATGATCATCTTTACCACCTATAACCAATAATGTTTCGTATTTAGGGGCTAAATATTTACTCAAATAACAAGCATTTAGAGAAGGTCCCCCAATAATTAAACGATTTAGTATTCTTAATATTTTTGGCATTATCTATGCAATGTATTTTTTCCACCAATATTGAAACACTAGCAATGCCCATATCGTAGCATGACTGTCTTCCGGGTTATTACTTTTTAATTTTTTCTTCAATAATTTAATCGTAGAAGGGTCAAAAATATTCTGTTCTATGACAAAAGTATCACTTAATAAATCATTGTCAATAAGCGACCAAAGTTCATTTCTAAACCAATCCAACAATGGGATTTCAAAACCATGTTTGGGTCTTTTGTACAATTCTTCGGGGAGCATTGTTCTAAAAGCATCTTGAACTATTTTCTTTTTCATGCCTCCATCTATTTTATATGAGGCTGGCAGTCCAAATGCAAAATCAACTACGCTTTTGTCTAAAAAAGGACTTCTTATTTCTAAACTGTTTGCCATGCTCATCAAATCCACTTTCACAAGCATATCACTCAATAAAACCATTTGCATATCACAGAGCAATACTTCATTAAAATCTTCACTCTTAATATTTTGAATGATTTCATTTTTTATGCTTTGGAAATATTCCATGGATACTTTATCCCGTTTTGAAGTACTTAAAAGAGAGAGTGCTTCTTTCTCTTTTAAAAAACTTGCCCATTGCCAATAACGTTCAGGAGCAGCCATTTTTGCCCCTTGCGCAAAACGATCTAACTGTCTAAATAAATTTGTCCATTTATGGTTTCTGCTATGTGGCAACAGCTCCCACAAGGGTGCACCTAAACTTACTAAAGACTTTGAAAGTGAGCTTTGACGCATCTTATATTCAGCGGCATGTTTATTGTAACCAGAAAACACCTCATCGGCACCATCACCACTAAGAGCTACCGTAACGTATTGCTTTGTTTTTTGAGAGAGAATAAATACAGGTATTGCAGAGGAGTCTGCAAAGGGTTCATCAATATAGTCTAAAACATCAAACACATGTTCAAGAAAGTCATCATTGGTTAATGAAAACACTTGATGCTCAGTTTTATATTTTTGGGCTACTAATAGAGCATAATGGGTTTCATCAAAATAGGGGTTGTTTTT
>JBDHYE010000028.1:0-9711 GCA_039811245.1 Chitinophagaceae bacterium
TACTGCTCAAATAAAGGAGCTAAACCAGATGAATCTTTTAATGCTGCTAATGCATGTTCTGTTTTTTGTAATTCACCTAATGCATGCTGACTTAAAGTTTTTTTAGAAGCAGTAGTTAGCGAGTCTATATCCAGCTCTGGTATAGCTTGTTGCCCCTTAGCCATTCCTGCCATTTCAGGACTATTTTTAGGTTTTGGAGGTACCGTATTGACTCCAAAATATAATCCTACTCCTAGCAAAATCGCTAAAGCTACAGTAATCCATAAACCTTTATTCTTCATTTCAAAATTCTTATTGCGCAGCAAAATTAATCTAAATTAAAACAGTTTAAGCCAACATAATGGTAATTTATAGTGTAATCACCTTCATAAAAAGTCGATTCTTTATATTTTATTGAGATTTCTCTGCCCTTAAAACTACATTTATTAAGATAAACTTACTTTTGGGCTTTAAGGAAATCTTATATTATGCCGCTTTTTCAAAAATGGAACTGTCCCAACCAAGCCCAAATAGCCATTTGGCGTATTAGTGAAGATATTTCTTTTTTTGAAAATGCCCTCAATCTAAATGATATCCCTATCAAGCATCTTCAACGGAGAACTGAATACCTTGCCGGGCGTTATTTATTAAAATACCTACAACCGGATATCCCAATAGAAGAAATCATTATTAACGAGCAAGGCAAACCTCATCTTCAAACTGAGCATGTTCATTTCTCCATTACCCATTCCTACCCCTATGTAGCATGTATGATACAGCACAAGCATCAAGTAGGTATTGATCTCCAATGCTGGCATCCGAATATAGCACCAATAGCTCAAAAATTTATAAGCCCAAAAGAGTTAGCACTATTACCTCCAGGCTCAGCATATCTGCATATGGCGTGGACCGCCAAAGAGGCAGCTTTTAAATACCAAGGTTTAAAAGGTGTTGATTTTATAAAAAATTTACCCATTTGTGCTTATCAAGAAAATAAGGGCATTTCAAACATTATTATAAATAATAATTTAATAAGCAAGAATGCTCAGATAAAATTAAATAGCTTGATTTTCAATGATTTTGTAATTTCTTGGTCTCAATAATTTTTATTATAAAATATTGTAATGTGAATATTTTTTGAGATTTTTTTAAAAATAATTATGTTTTTATCAAAACACTATTACTTTTGCAAAAAAAATATTTATGTCACAAGTTCGCAAAACAGCCTTAGAAAGCCTCATCAAAGGTAGCGCTGAAGCTAAAATAAACCACTATGCCGGTAAAAGAATAACAGGCATTTTTAACAGTCACGTATTTACAGAGCGCACTATGCGTGAGTACCTTAGCGACGAAGCATTTAAGAGCTTAATAAACTCTCGCAAAAACGGTACCCGTATTGAGCGCAGAGTAGCCGATCAAGTAGCAAGTGGTATGAAAGCTTGGGCAGAAGATTTTGGAGTAACCCATTACACCCACTGGTTTCAACCTTTAACCGGTACTACTGCCGAAAAGCATGATTCTTTTTTTACCATAAAAAGTGATGGCACCCCAATTGAACTTTTTGATGGCGACACTTTAATACAACAAGAGCCTGATGCTTCTAGTTTTCCAAACGGAGGTATTAGAGCTACTTTTGAAGCTAGAGGCTATACCGCTTGGGACCCTTCTTCTCCTGCATTTATTATGGAGTCAGGATATGGTAAAACATTATGTATCCCTACTATTTTTATCGCCTATAATGGAGAATCTTTAGACTATAAAGCCCCGCTACTTAAATCAATTACAGCCTTAGATAAAGCAGCAGTAGATGTTTGTCATTATTTTGATAAAAATGTCCAAAAAGTAAATATCACATTAGGTTGGGAACAAGAGTATTTTCTTATTGATGAGTCTATTGCTAATACCCGTCCAGATATATTAATGTGTGGAAGAACATTAGTAGGGCACACCCCTGCTAAAGGGCAACAATTAGAAGATCATTATTTTGGTTCTATTCCTGATCGAGTATTTGCATTTATGCAAGACTATGAGCAAGAAGCTTATAAGCTGGGTATCCCACTACGTACAAGGCATAATGAGGTAGCCCCTAGCCAATTTGAGTGTGCACCCATTTTTGAAGAGGTAAATATTGCTGTAGATCATAATACCTTATTAATGGATATTATGAGTAAGGTAGCCAAAAGACATAAATTAAGAGTACTATTACACGAGAAACCTTTTAAAGGAGTAAATGGAAGTGGTAAGCATAACAACTGGAGTATGGCTACTGATACGGGCATCAACCTATTAGCCCCTGGTAAAACACCACGTACCAATTTAATGTTTTTAACCTTTTTTATTAATACCATTAAAGCCGTACATGACAATGCAGACCTTTTGAGAGCTGTTATAGCTTCTGCTAGTAATGATCATCGCTTAGGTGCTAATGAAGCCCCTCCTGCAATTATCTCTGTTTATCTAGGCAAATATTTATCTGAAGTATTAAACGAAGTAGAGAGCAGAGTTAATAACAACTTTAATGAGCAAGATGAGCAAATGCTCAAACTAGATATCCATAAACACCTACCCGAAGTGCTAATGGATAACACAGACCGTAACCGTACCAGTCCATTTGCGTTTACAGGTAATAAATTTGAATTTAGAGCCGTAGGAAGTTCTGCCAACTGTGCCTCTCCAATGACGGTGCTCAATACTATGGTAGCCAATACGCTTAAAGAATTTAAAACAGAAGTAGATGCTCTTATTGAAAAAGGCGAGAAGAAAGAGATTGCACTTTTACACGTACTAAGAAACTATATAGCCACCTCTAAAGCCATCCGTTTTGAAGGCGATAATTATAGTGAGGAGTGGGCTCAAGAAGCAAAGAAAAGAGGTCTTAATAATTTTAAAACCACTCCAGAAGCTTTGAGTGCTTTAGTACAACCTAAAGCGGTAGCGCTTTTTGTAAATAATGGTATATATAGCGAGCGAGAACTAGAAGCGCGTTATGAAATCATGCTTGAAGATTATGTAAAGAAAGTACAAATTGAAGCCCGTATTTTAGGCAATATGGCTACCAATCATATTTTACCCGCAGCAGTAAAATATCAAAATGTACTGATAGAAAATGTAAAAAATTTAAAAGCGATTGATAGCCCTGTTGAAAACTACAAAGCCCAACTTAATTTAATACACGTAATAAGTGGGCACATTCAAAATATGAGTGAGAATGTAGAAGCCATGATTGCAGCACGCAAAATAGCTAACAAAGAACCGGATATGCATGTACGTGCTGAGATGTATTGTAACAATATCAAGTCTATGTTTGACAATATACGCTATGCAGCAGATAAGCTAGAATTATTAGTAGATAATGAAGAATGGCCACTGGCTACTTATCACGAGATGCTTTACTTAGGTTAAAATTCAAATAATACGAAATCATTAAAGCGGCTGGAAATAATTATTTCCAGCCGCTTTAATGATTTATAAAACTTAATGACTTCTACTAAAAAAACTAATGAGTAGCTTTCTAATTTTGAATCACGAGATACTGAACGGTAGCATCATGCTGGATTAATAACACATAAGCACCGCTACTAAATGTTGCCATATTAATTTGGTGCTGATTAGCGGCACTTAAAATGTTAGCACCTGTAACATCGTATAAGCTCCAAGAAAAATCTTTCCAATCTTGTGGTATTTCAAGATTTAAAACACCTTTTGCTACCGGATTAGGGAAACATTTAACCTCATTTATTGCAGCACTAATATTAGAAACACTAGTAGTAGCACGTTTCGTATCACGATAGCGGATACTGGTAATGGTTTCGGTAGTACCTACAACTGTAGCAGTAACCCATAATGCAGGATAATGTTCTCCATTTACTAAAAATTTGTACTCTACTGTTTTACGAGGAATACCAATATTAATAATTGCCGCTTTAACTGAGTCTATTTCATCTACTACTGTACGTACTCTTATGCAATCTGTAGCGGTAGTAAAATAAGGAGTTTTAATTTTACCCCAAGCATCTACACGCGTTAATCTTGTGCCACTCATCTTCATACTACCAATAGTGGGCAGTGAGAAATCTAAGGCAAAGGTAGAGCTGTTGGTATTATTATAATCTAATGGAAAATAGTACCATTCATCTTCATCAGAATAATTTACAGGAGTAGGGATACTTGATATTTTTGCCGCAAAACCTTGTGCTACAAACCTTGATGGACTTGATTTTTTATTAAAAAAAGTGTACATTTCTTTTATACTTATTGGCAATGTGGAACTAGGTATGGGAAACGAATCGGCTACTTTATAACCATACGCCGTAGGTGAAATGGTGAGCCCATAAGTAATATTTACCGATGTAGCTTTTTTAAAGGTATCTACTCCTTGTGCATTGGCGGTAAGCATACTAAAATCCCACATTTTTGATACACCACTATCTGCTGCACTAAAGCCAGAACCTATAGGGTTTGCAATACTATAACGCAGCGTATCGCCAGATACCGGCATATCAGCAGCAGTGATGGTAATTTGCGCTTGAGTATTTATAAAAGCAGCGCTTAATAATAATGAAGTAAAAATCTTTTTCATTGTAAATATTTGAGACAAATATATTCAACTTATCGTATTATTCAAATCTAAGCGTTTATAAATCAAGCTTATGAAATTATTTTTTTACAATTTCAAATCTTATATTTACTTTGATTTATAAACATTAGCAATAATTTGGCTATAAAACACTAATAATACCTTACCTTTGCGCCCTAATTATTAGTTCTTACACATAATGAATTTATTTTCGAGCTTCCCAATGAGGGAAGAACTTATCCGTGCAGTAACGGAAATGGGCTTTGAAGCGCCTACCCCTATCCAACAAAAAGTAATCCCGATACTTTTATCACAACCTTCAGATATTATAGGCTTGGCGCAAACCGGAACCGGTAAAACCGCCGCCTTTGGTCTCCCTGTATTGCACAACATGGATACGAGCAACAAAAACGTACAGGCATTAATATTAAGCCCTACGCGTGAGCTCTGTATGCAGATACAAACAGAATTGGAAAAATATGGTCAACACATTGCCGGATTAAAAACCGTAGCAGTATATGGTGGTGTGCCTATAAGTGGTCAAATAAGAGATGTAAAATCTAAACCACAAGTAATTGTCGCTACACCCGGTAGATTGATGGACTTAATGGACCGTAAAGCCATTAACTTGGAGCATGTACAATATGTAGTGCTTGACGAGGCTGATGAAATGCTCAACATGGGCTTTAGAGAAGATATTGATCTAATTTTAAAAAGTACACCTGTAAGAGAATACACTTGGTTATTCTCTGCTACAATGAGCCAAGAAGTACGTGGTATTGCTAAACGTTTTATGAAAGAATGGAAAGAACTTTCGGTAACGGTAGCCAACACTACAAATGAAAATATTGTTCACCAATATTATATCACCCAACACCACCACCGCTTTGACACCTTACAACGTTTATTAGATTTTGCACCGGGTATCTATGGTATTATCTTTACACGTACAAAAAATGATTGTCAAGAAATAGCCGAAAAGCTTATGAAACAAGGCTATCACGTTAGTCCGTTACATGGCGATATGGATCAAAAGATGCGTAGCAAAGTGATGGATCGATTTAAAAGCAGACAGTTACAAGCGATAGTAGCAACTGATGTGGCCGCTAGAGGTATAGATGTGAACGATATTACCCATGTGATCAATTATGAACTGCCCGATGACCCAGAGGTTTATACCCATAGGAGTGGTCGTACGGCAAGAGCAGGAAAATCGGGTATATGTATGTCTATCGTGAGCCCTAGAGAGATTTCAAGCATTAGAAATATTGAACGTATCGTAAAACAGCGTTTTGAAAAATGTGATATTCCTGAAGGTTCTGATGTGGTACGTAAAAAGCTCTATTATATTTTAGATCAAATAGCTGCCGTAAACCCTGAAACCAATTTTACTGAAAACTATCATGATTTAATTGAGGAGCGCTTAGGGCAATTAAGTAAAGAAGACCTTATACAGCGTTTACTATGGATGCAGTTAAAAGATGTTATTCAAAACTATTCTGAAAGTGAAAATCTAAATGCAGGTTTTGGAAATCAAAATAGCAATAAACGTAACAGTAGCAGTACTTGGCGAAGAATGTTTATTAATATTGGCGAAAAAGATGGCTTAAATGCTGAACGCTTGCTACAGTTTGTACACGAAAGTTGTGATATCGAAAAGCACCTCATAGAGCGTGTTACCGTTAAAGAAGTGAGTAGTTTTTTCAATGTTCGCTCAGATGCAGCAGAATTTATACAAATATCTCTAGCTAGTAAGAAATTTAAAAATCGTAAAGTAAGAGTAGAAGAAGCTTCGCCAGTAAAAAGAGATCATAACCACAATAGCAATTATAATAATGCTGCATCATCTTTTGGGCAAGGCACTAAAAAACGTTATGGCTACGATCGTGCTGGAGCTCAATCTAAATCAGGTCATAGTGAAAAGAAAGGAGCTTATTATAAAAAGAAATCTTAAGATTTCTAAACATAAAAATCTTAAATCGTTAATCCTAAATGAAAAATGCGGTGAATTCAGTTTTGAAGCTCACCGCATTTTTTAATTCCAATTTATAGGGCTAATTTTGAAATACTTCAAATTTATCTTTTCACTAATTAAGTACATAAATCTTATGAAAAAGCTTGCGTTCATTTTTTGTTGTTCTACCCTTTTAATTTCTTGTGAGCCTACAAGTCCAAAAGGTCAAACCACCACAACTCAAACTGTGGTAAATGAAAATGATTTAGAAGATGATGATGCAACAGTACTGCAACTTAATGAAGGTAAAAGATGGAAGATTAACAATGAGATGATACCTTATCTGTTAAACTCAGAAAAAATACTCCATGATTATGTGGCACAAAACAGTACTGATTACAAACATTTAGCTGCTCAATTAGATGAACAAAACGAAAAACTAATTGCAAGCTGCTCAATGGAAGGCGCAGCCCATGATGCATTACACAGCTGGCTGCACCCTTATTTAGAACAAGTAGAAGCATTAGCCAATGAATCGGATAGTGCACTTGCTATAAAAAAAATAGAGGAACTCAATCTCCACTTTGAAACATTTCATAAATACTTTGAATAGTGATTTCAAAGCAGCGTTTCATAAACATTCGTTTCAAAACAGTTTAGAAATTCAATTTAACACTAAAGTTAAAATTTCTGCCCATCATTGATCGGCCGTAAACTACTTGATAGTTATGATTCATAACATTTTGGATTTGAAATGAGGTCAACAACTCCTTATCTTCTCCAAATAGGAATCGCTTAGTGCAAGTAAAATGCATTAGTGCATAAGCTTTTATAAACTGCGACTCATCTGTAGTGGTAAATCTATAAGCCACATAATTATGACTAAGATTAAAGCTCCAATGCTGCCATTCTAAGCCTAAGTGTGCTTGATACTGCAAAGGCGGTGTGTAGGGTATTTGTTTCCCAATACTATTGTCATTCGGAATACCTGATGCCTCAGTGGTAGCTCTTACCCATAGTGCATTAAAGCTACCGGTATATTTTATTTTGCGCCATTGATAATCTAAATGGTACTGCATTTCAAACCCTCTACTATATACTTTGGCAATATTATGGGGAGTCCATATACTACCCCCAAACCATAGAATCCAATTATCAATAGTACGTGCAAATGCGCTCCATTCTGCTTGAACATTTAAAGTGTTATAAAATGTTTTGTGCCATAATAATGAGCCATCATAGTTCCAGCCTTTTTCAGGTTTTAAATTTGGATTTCCACCGGGTTCAAAATACAATTCATTCAGTGTAGGTGCTCTAAAACAACGTTGTACATTAGCTTTAACACTAAAGTTTTGAAAGAGCTGATATTTTAAATTTAAACCAGCAAGAGCTACATTAAGACGATTAATACGTTCCACTCTAGCCTGCGAAGCTAAGTGCCATCTATTCGCTCTACCAAAACGAATACTATGACTCGCTGCTAGGGCTATTTTACTCTGATAAAAGGTTTTAGAAGTAGTTGTCCAAGCAAGTGATGAAGGACTGAAGATTAAAAATTTTTGATTCGGTTTTTTTTCAAATTTCAAGCCCATCTCTTGATACAAAGTATGAACTTTATTATCGGTAAACATAGCTATAGCAGGATCGCTATATTCCATATTGTCTTGTGTATAAGCGGTCTTAGTGTAAAATATAGTTTGCGTAGTGTATCTTTTTTCAAAACTTATGAAAGATCGCAATGTATTGTCCTTTTGAGCTTTAAGAGAGCTGCTTTCAAATAAGGCTGCGGGTATCTGGCGTTGGTATTGTTGCAACCACAATCCCATTTTGAAATACCATTGATTGGGCAGTACCAGCGCAGTATTGAGCAACAATGTGTTATTTTTCCATTGCGCATTTTTCAATTTAAATTGCTTCCCATTGGGGTCACTTACTTCAAACTGATTATCGGCATATTGGTTGAGGTATTTCAGTTCAAGCATACCCCGTTTCCAAGTATATCGTTCTCTAATACTTCCATTCCTTTTACCATAACTCCCCAGTTCAAAAGCTACTTGATGTTTCCACTTTTTTAGCCCCAATGTATCTATTTCAAAATTATTATCTAATAGCAATGCTGCTCCTACATTAGCGCTACCGAGCAGTGCAGCACTACTGCCATACACTACATGAAGTTGATCAAAAGTAGCTACATTAATACTAGACACATCGGTGCTGCCAGAGCTGGCGCTATTTAAAGGTATGCCATTCCAAAACACTTGACTTTGCGCTGCCGAAGCGCCTCTAAAATGCATACTCGCCATACTATTGATACCATAGTTTTTAATAAATACAGGTACCTGTTGTTCCAGTAATTGTTGCAAATTATTAAGTGCATATTGCTCTATTAAAGTAGTATCTAAACGAAACCATTTCATTCCCTCCGAAAAGCCTTTCAGCTTAATATCTTCATTGCTTGCACTTGCTTCTTTATGTTTTATTTCAACCGTTTTAAGTTGATGCCCTTGAGCATACAACTTATTGATGCCTCTTGGTATAATGCATAGTAAAAGAGAAAAAAAGAAAAATACAATAAAAGTATTTTTAGAAAACATCATTATTCAAAAATAAAAGCGCTAATGCCTATATTGACCAAAAGCTGTTTTTGCAAAATACCTTTTTTATTATAAATATACACTTGAGACTTTTGAGTAAAGCCTTTAGGGTCGCCTAGATAGATTTGATTGGAGTTAGGATCTAGCCCTAAGGCCCAAAAGTATTGGTAGGAAGCACAAGGTACCAGCGCTGTACTTGGTATCTTATCATCATCAACACCCATCACAAAAAGCCCATTATCACTAGTGTTTGCCAAATAGTTAACTCTTAGATAAAAGAGACTATCTTTTGCTTCATTCATTTGAGGTTTAATTAATTCTGAAACAGCGTCTAACGTAAATTGCTTAATTATAGTTTTAGAATTTATATCCACAATGGTTATTTTATTAACCTTAGATTTATATGGATTCCCCGAAAAAACCCAAAGCCGATGATACTTATCTTCTAAAATGCTTTGTGGTGCAGCTGCATTAATATAGATACTATCTTTAAGTGCATTTGACAATGGGTCTAAAATATAAATGGAATAACACGAAGTATCCCAACAGGCTATATAAACAGCATTATCTTTAAACAACATTCCTTCAACATTTTGCTTTGGCATATC
>JBDHYE010000029.1:0-9643 GCA_039811245.1 Chitinophagaceae bacterium
TTTCTTGAATCTTGTTGCTCTTTTTAAAAATGATTTTATTAATGCTATAAATCGCTATTGCAAGAAAAGGTAGAGGCACTAAGATGCATAGTGTAAGTATAGGGTTTACGCGCAACATTCCCCACAAACACATACTTGTTAGCACAATTAGATTCACACTATACATTATTGTTGGTCCTGTAAACATTCTTACACGACTCACATCTTCTGATAGGCGATTCATTAGGTCACCAGTATTGTTTTCTTTAAAAAATGCAGTATCTAATGTTTGGTAATGTTGGTATAATTCTTTTTTTTGGTCGTATTCTATATGTCTAGACATTACAATAATGGTTTGCCGCATGAGGAATAAAAATAAACCTCTAAGTAGGGCAAGGGCAATCAATAATAGGCCATACCAAAAAACTTGACCAAAAAGATATGTTTGAAAAGAGAATGCTAAAGTGCCCCCATTTAAAAGTCTGTAACTTGATATTTCTTCACTGCATTGGTCTATTACGGTTCTTACAAGCGTGGGAGGGATAACAGCAAACAGATTAGAGATACTAACAAACAGAATACCTAATAACAACCGCCATTTATGCCTAATAAAATATTTTTTTAAGGAGCGGAGGTTTTTCATGAAAAACAAAGTTAGTTGATTGCTTAGATATCATAAGGGTTAAAAAACAAAAACCATCTATTAAAGATGGTTTTTGAAAAAAATTCTTTGAAAGAATATTATTTTGTAGGAGCAGCTGTAGATGTAGTTTCAGCAGCATCAGCAGATTTTTCTGCTTTTTTACCTTTTTTGCAACAGCCTTTGCCTTTATCGCAAGCAGCTTTTTGTTCTTTAGAGCATTTTTCTTTTTTGCCTTTACAACATTTACCATCAAAAGCATAAGTAGAACCTGCAATAGCAATAGCAGCAGCAAATAACAAGATTTTTTTCATAACGCGATTTTTATTTTATTAGTAAAAGTCAAATTTAAGGGATTTGGCCGATAATTGTTACAGCTCCTTGCACTTTTTGCCCAATTTTCACATTTATTTTAGTATCTAAGGGTAAATAAATATCTACTCTTGAACCAAACCGAATAAATCCGAACTCTTCATTTTGTTGGATTTGCTGATTTTCTTTTACATAATAGCAAATTCTACGAGCTAATGCTCCGGCTATCTGGCGCATCAAAATACTTATTTTGGGATTTTCTACCACTACAGTTGTTCGTTCATTTTCTGTTGATGACTTAGGGTGCCATGCCACAAGATACTTGCCAGGGTGGTACTTCATAAGTTTTACAATTCCATTTATTGGGCTCCTATTCACATGTACATTTAATGGGCTCATAAAAATTGAAACTTGAATACGCTTTTCTTTGTAGTATTCACTTTCAAAAGTCTCTTCTATTACAACTACTTTGCCATCGGCTGGGGCTATGATAAGGTTTTCATCAAATGTAAATTGGCGTTTGGGGATTCTAAAAAACCAAACAATCCAAAACCATAATAAATAAAAAACGATTTGAATGAACCAATAAAGAATTGGAATCTGAAAGCAAAATTTCCAATTGAGCCAAGAAATTAATGCAAATAATAATGTAGCTATGGTTATGTACTTATAGCCTTCTTTATGAATGGTCATTGTTAATGATAATTATAAGCTTGCAAAGGTAGGACTTTCCTAGAGATTTTAAACTTTACAACTGTTTGAGGCTTTTGTTTTACTAGAAGGCAAAGAAATTAAGCGGTAGCGCCTTCATAAACAAAGTACTATACCCAAAAGCAAAGGGGGTAGCCAGTAATAAAGAATCAAAACGGTCTAAAGCGCCACCATGTCCGGGCATAAATGTTCCTGAATCTTTTACTTGCGCCAAGCGTTTTAATTTGCTTTCTAAAAGGTCGCCAAAAGTACCGGCAATGGCAGCACATAATGCTAATATAAGCCAAGATGGAGTGTCGTAATAGGGGCTATATTGTGCCCAGATCCATGCAGCAGCTATAGTGAGGACGATACCTCCAATGGTGCCTTCCCAAGTTTTCTTTGGTGATATACTTGAGAGAGGGCGCTTACCAATAAAAGATCCTACAATATAGGCCATCGTATCATTGATCCAAATTAATGCAATAAGTGCTAGGGGTATGAGAGGGCTTTTTTCTCTCATCATTATGAGCATACTTATGGGCATAGCAATATAAATAAAGGCTACAGCTGCTTGTTGCATGTTTTGAAATGCGTTTTTAGGGCTCAATAGCGCAATAAGTAACACGGTACTTATTAAACATAAAGAACTAGGTATAAAGTAGCCTTGAGCGTGGGAGAAAAAAGAGCCTGCAAGAATTAATTGAATTAAAGCTACAAACTGTACAAGCATTTTAGTTTTGAAACTATCATGAATTGGACTGTTATTGATTTTAGCTGCTAAAATAAAATACTCATGAATGCCTAAGTATTGAATTGTTGCAAAAAGTAAAAAGAACAATATTTTAGGGCCTAACAGCCCTAAAAGCATAATGATCACAAACACGATGGCTGTTATCGTTCGAGTGTAAAATGTTTTCCAATTCATTATTTATTTTGTTTGGGTATTATTGCTCTGCAAAATCATTACTCCATTGAGCCGCTAAAGGTGTAGCGTTTTTTCGAGCTAATTGTAAGGCGAGTATAAACAATAATGCAGAGATTAAAAGTACATACCAAGGTAGGTTTTCAGCATCGCTTAGTTCTTTAGATATTATACCCGTATTGCTTAAATACAGTCCCAAAATAGCAATGGCATTATTTATAAAATGAGCAATAATACTTACCCAAATGGAGCCACTCCAATAATAAAGATATCCTAGTAGCACTCCGGCTAAGGAGATAGGGAGAAAATTATATAATGTACCATGCGCCAAGCCAAACACTAGCGCCGAAAGTACTATGGCATAATGAATATTATGACTACTCTGATGTGCAAAGCGCATTACAACACCTCTAAACATTAGCTCTTCACCGATAGCTGGAAGGGCAGCAAATAATAATAAATACAGCAATAATTGTCCGGTACCCGTATCACTCATCATACTTTGAATCATTTTTTGTTGTTCTTTAAAAGCCGTTTTAGTAGCGGCGCCAAAGTCAATGAGTTGAATCCAAGCAGACAATTGGTTGATCAAGGGTACTGCTCCAAACAGCAATAGTAGTGCAATGAAAATATAATTTGGTTTACGAATAGCATGCATGCCTAAATATTGTTTAGGTTGCGGGTGCGCTAAGTAAGCAAATAGTAGCGCACTTAATAGAAATGTAAATAAGCTGCTTATAGCTTGTGTCAATTGTGCTGCATGGATAATATTTTTATTTGCCAAACTAGGAATACTTTCTAATGAAACACCATATACTTTAGAACATATAAAGCTTGATATAGCTATCGAGAATGAAGCCAGTGTGAAGATGAGTAGCATTAGTAATACTACTTGTAAAAATTTGGGATAGTGCCGCCAATAGCGCATAAAAATCTGCTTTTAAACTACAAAGATACTTTTATGAACTAAAATTTATCGAATAAATTATCGTGAGTAGTTCAGGTAATTTTTCTTGTACGAGTCATACTTATTAATAAGAGCTACTAAATTTATTAAATAAAAAAAACAGTCTTGACCAATGTTGATCAAGACTGTTTGAATAAAGTTGGAATACAGTAACTATTCTACGTTATTGCTATTTCCAATATCACCAAAACTGTCAAAGTCAAATAATAATGAGAAACGAAGCGTATTGCTAAGAGGGTTTCTGTTTATCCCCTTGCCTGAAGCTACTAAATAAGATACATTGAGGTTTAAAGCAGTATAGCGCACTCCTACACCAAGTGTAAAGTATTTGCGATCACCATTATTTTTATCTTCATAATAATAACCTGCTCTTACTGCAAATTGGTCTTGATACCAATATTCTGTACCTATAGAGGTTGTAAGTCTTCTTAAACCCATTGGGTCGCCAAAAGAGCTCAATGCGCCAGAAATTACACCTTTGTCAGGATAATAATAAAAGGCATTTCCAGCTGTATCTACACCAGTTTCTAGTCCAGGTACTAAAAGTTTATTAACATCTGCAGCAATGGTGATTTTATTATAAGGGTCCATCTTATAAGTATAGGCAGCGCCTAGACCTAAATTGGTAGGGATATAATCTTTTCTGGTAGAGCTATAAGATATTTTACTACCTAAATTACTAATTACAGCACCAGCAGCAAATGTAGAAGCTTGATCATTATTCAGCTCGGTAGTTTTGTTATAATAAATACCGATATCTCCTGCTACAGCATTGCCTGGTTTCGTACTAGTAGTACCCGCTGCACCTGTAGTAAGCTGAGAGTGAATATAACGCATGCTAACACCAGTAGATAGATAAGTAGATAACCTACGTGAGTAGCCAAAATCTAGTGCATATTCTCTAGGCATACCTGTACCCAATGGCTGGGCATTGATGTCTGTATAGTTAATATTTCCGAGAGAGAAATAACGTAAAGAACCAGATATTGCTTGATTGTAATCTTTTCCAAATTTGGCAAAACCAGAAACATAAGCTAGATTAATATCAGGTACTAGGTCTTTTAACCAAGGGATATAAGATATTGAAATACCATATTTTTTTTCGGCAAAAGGTATTTTACCAACATTCCAAAATTGAGCATTAGCATCGGCAGAGGTTGCAATGCCTACATCACCCATACCCCCTGCACGAGAGTCTGGCGATATTCTTAAAAATGGTACAGCTGTTGTTAAGGCTATTTTTTGACCATTGATATTGGTGGTGCTTGAGCTTTGGGCAAAAACAGTATTGCTGCTCGCTAAACCCAAACTAATTCCTAAACCTAATAGGGCAATTCGTTGAATCATTATTATTTAGATACTTTAATTTTTAAATTAAGTGTGCAAAAGTAAGATAAAAGGCGCAAAATGCGGTTTTATTTTGCTTATTAACGAAGGAGTATCACTTTTTGGTATCCTAAGTCTTCAATATTTTTTTCTGTGGCAATTCTAATTCTGTAAGGATATATACCTGAGGGGAGTTTTGCCCCCGAATTATCTGTACCGTCCCAGCTTAATTCGTGGCTGTTACTACCGCTAGCTGTAAAGCTTTGGTTAATAATGCGTATGAGGCTACCCATAGAGTTATAAATATGTATTATGGCATTTAGGGTTTCATTAGGGTGATTGTGCTCAAATACAAAATGAGTGCTAGCACTAAATGGGTTGGGGTAGGAATATATTTTCCTTATTTTAACCAGTTCTCCGTTCAATACTTCAAAATGTACTGTGGCTTCACCAGAATTGTTAAATACGTCCCAGGCAGTGATTTTTATTTGATGAAAGCCATTGCTTAAATTATTTACCGGATAAGATAGATAACCTTTTTTATAGGTATTGGGTGCTGTTTCATAATAATCATTCATTATAAATGGGTTTTTTTCATCACCATCTAATACACCCACAAGGTCGTGCCCTACATAATTACCACTAACATTAATACCACTACTATCGGTAATAATAGCAAAAAGCACCGACTGATTACCGGTTAATCCACCATCTTTAAATAATGAGTCGTTCATAAAGGGTCTAATTACAGGTCCCTCTTCTTCTATTGTAGTATAATCAGAAAAACCACCTACCGTTTTTGACAAATCTGTACCTGCAGCATCGGTCTGTCCATTATCGGCATAATACACAATTTTAGCATTTCCAAAATCATAATTGATGTCTTTGGGGCAAATAAATTCAAAGCTGAAAACACCGTTTTCTACACTAAAATTTCCTTGAAAGATAATATTGTTCTGCACTTTATAATCTCTACCCATTGAGCCGCTATTATTGGTTACCACGTTAAGATTCTGGGCTTTATCATAAAGAGTAACATTGGCTTTGCCATTAAAATTGCTCATTACTTGGTTGGCATCATCTCTTATCGAAGCATAAATTTTATAAGTACCTAATGATTTAATTGTGTCGGCGGCTACATATAGCGCCCCTTGGTTGTTAAATATTGAATCCGTTTGAATGTCGTATCGAGGGAAATTGGGCATCAGTGCAGGGTCTCCTAATAATGAAAATTTACGCGTATTGGTAGATGGAGCACTATTTTTACCAATTGTAAAAGCATCGCCAAAGCTGTGCCAGCCATTGCTTGTTTTGCTAAATTGTGCATTGAGATAGGCTGAGTTTAGTAAGAAACTAGAATTGGCAAAAACAACTTGTGTAGTTGTAATAAGTGCTATCGCCCCTCCATCAGATTTTAAAATTATTTTTTCGCCAGCAGATTGAAGTGAAGGGTTGTCAAATCTACTAAAATCGCAAGTAGCAGTTATCATAAAGGGTAATTTATAAGGGTTTACCCAACTGTTATAATCTTCTTGCGTTACTACTCTTTCGTGGGCTAAAGTGTAAATACTACCATGCCCATTGTAGTTAATTAAAAAAGTACCTTTTTTAACATTATCGTTAATGATTTTATTAGCCTCAGGACATCGATAGCCTCCTGGTGTTGATACAAAGGGTAAGCTGTTGAGATATACTTTTTGTGCTTTGTAAAAAGGCTCTTTGGCTTGTACCAGTTTACTTATAGAATCTGCATCTACTAAATGATCTCCAGCACCATCTTCATTGTCGCCAATGAATAAATTGTTTAAGCGCCAAGGGCCAAAACTTTCTTTGCTTTTATAGCGTATTATTTTATCAACTAGGGCATTGGCTTCAGTACTGTTTGTTACCGGTAGCCTGCCTATCGCAATATCTAACAAGGGCATACCTTGATTAATATCTTCTGTGCTGTCTAAAATAGCATAGAAATCATCAGTACAGTACCCATCAACAGCATTTGTAGATTCTGCTGTTTCAAATGTTGGAACGAGTTTCGGGTTGCCTGGCATTTTGTTTTTGTAGTCAAAAGAAGCTTGACCCATTAGTAAAACATATTTAGGCATTTGAAGTGTATCTGTACCGGCTCTATCATAAAACATTTTTATAAAATCTCTTATTGCACTAATGTCTTTAGCACCAGAACCAAACTCGTTATAAATAAGGTTGACATCAACAGTATGCACGCTTAGCCCTTGGGTATTTCTATGATAATCGGCTAGTTTTTCTGCAGCTGTTTTCATTTCAGGGTGGTAAATGATTAAATAGTTGGCTTGACTTAAAGCATGTAGGTCTTGGTTTGCAATAATACCTGCGTAATAAGGTTGTAAATACACATTATCAAACACGATGTATTCTTTTAAGCGCTCACAAGATTGTTTAAAACTTAAAGTGCTGCCATTAAAACTGCTTGAAATATTTTGCACTTCAAGAGGCTGGCTTACGTCCCAAACTCTTGCTTGGTTACTCGTAGTTGCTATTTCAAAATTGGCTATAGTAGCGGCTCCTACGCTATTCCAATCTCTAAACGATAATTGATGCCCTGTTTGAAAGTTTAAAGCACAACGATAATTTGTTTCAATAAAATCTAAATAGGCTTTAGCATTGCTACTACCACTGTTTGTGTATTCAATGAAAAAGTTGTGATCTTTAGTGTTTCCAAGTTTGAGATAACCCGAACCGTTAACGATTTGTGCAGGGTCGTCGCCGTCTTCACCCGTAATGCCACCAATACCTGTTTTAGAATCAAACACAGTGCCATTAAGTTGAAGTGTAAACTGTGAAGCGCTTAAAATACCTATAGCTGCATTTGCCATATTATAAGCATAGAATACGGTATCAAGACTATTGACATCGTTAAATGCAATATTTAGGGTATTGACTTGACCAGCGCCATAACCTAATTTTTCACCCCACCATACCTTGCCAAAATTTCCTAGATTTACTAAATCAGTTTCGTGCAGTCTGTAATCGTTAAAAGTGCTTACAGTCGTGTTGATGGGTGCACTTGGTTGGCTTGCATTTTGAATTCTTTTACCTACAGCTTCGTTGAAATTGATAAAATAATAACTACTGTCTGCATAGAGGTTGGTACGATGATGAAACTGTTGTCTGATACTGTCTTTCACCCATTCCATAGGGCCATTGGCATAAAACAAAAAATAATCTCCAGTACCAAAAATACCATCTCCTCCATCATGCATTTCGATGGCGTTTTCAACTAGATCATCATATCTTGGTATTGCGTTAGATTCATACAGCATAGTGCCGCCATTGCCAAAAAGCCTTATTTTATTGCTTTCTAAGCTTCCTGTTTGTCCTAAAACATTTTTTACAAAATCATAGTCTATTTTATAAACCCCTCTATTGACCAAGCTGATTTTTTGCCATGTACCATTAGCCAAAACACTAGAACTTAATGCCGTTTTCATTTTTGAGGTATTTGGGTTGGCTTTCTGTGCTGCTTGTTCTGTTATGTTTATGTCTAAGTTAAGTTGCTTTAATTGTTGTAAAGCACCATTACTATTTTTTTTAAAGGCAGGTATTTTTAGAATAGGAATGAGTTGTTTTTTTTCAATGCCATAAACGATTTTGATTTGAGTGTCTAAGGGCACTATTGGGTGTTTAATAGAAGGCTCTAAAGCTTTATACTGAGCCGCATTTGAGCCAACAATCTGAATCGTTTTGCCACTAAATTGATTTAACCTTTTGTAATAAAAGGCACTATCTAAAACCGCATCTTTTGTGTCAATGCTAAAGTTATTTTGGATCTGTGAAAAAGCACCAATACCAGTGAAAACATTTAACAATACCAATGTAAGAGCCTTAAGATTCATAGCTAAAAGGTTTAAAGTTTCAAAGTTAAATTAAAATATAGAAAAAAGGTCTGAAATAGGCTTATGATAAAGCTGTTTGCAAAAGAAACGAATATTTAAACATTTTATTTTGAAAATGTTTTCTTAAAAAAAAGTAACGAAGGCACAATGTTTAGAAAAAATAGTGTTTTCCAAAACTTTTTTATTTCACAAACGATACATTTTCAAAAAAAAATTTAAGACATTTTTTTTATAAAATAATGTTTATAATTAACTGATAATAAGCTATTTAAGTAAATTGTCAGCACGTAATAATCAGTATAAAAGCAGTCTGAATTTTAAGTTTTTTTTAAAATTGAAGCTTAAAAAACTTGACTTTCTCAAAAACTTGCTCTACTATTGTAGGACTTTTAACAATTATTAGGACTTAACCAAGTAGTAAATATTTTCTTAGAATTATGAAAAGAACACTCATTAATATGAGCTTGCTGTGTGTCGGATCAGCTTTGCTCTTATCAGCCTGCTCATCTAATAAGAAGGGAGGTGTTTCTAGTAAAACAGGCTGGAATTATAACGATCCTAAATTAGGCGGTTTTGATGTACCCAATTATCCTGGGCAGCAAACTGGTCCTGGTTTAGTATTTGTAGAGGGCGGTCGTTTTACAATGGGTCAAACTGAACAAGATTTGGCTGATAACGGACATACAAGCTTACCACGTACAGTTTCTGTATCTTCATTTTATATGGACGAAACAGAGGTAGCAAACGTACACTATCGTGAATATACCTATTGGATGCAAAGAGCTTATGGTTCGGATTATCCTGAACTGGTAGCTAAAAGCCTCCCCGATACCAATGCTTGGAGAAGTGCTCTAGCTTATAATGAGCCTTTAGTAGATTATTATTTCCGCCACGCGGCTTATAATAATTATCCAGTTGTAGGAGTATCTTGG
>JBDHYE010000030.1:0-9544 GCA_039811245.1 Chitinophagaceae bacterium
TTACATTGTTCGTCAGGAGTACCATTTTCTGCATGTACTCTATGTAAGGGTATTGAGAGCCTTACAAACTCATAAATCCATTTACTTAAATCTATTACTGTTTCACTTCTTGGTATAAATACGATGTCGGCATCTTCTTCCCAATGTGCTTCATAGCTATGTTCATCTAACTTTATAATCAGATCAAATTCATCCCATAATTGCATATTGAGCGGATCTCCACAACGATCACATAGTGTTTCTATCTTTCCATCAATATCAAAATGAAGTTCAAAAAAGTTTTCGTGTTTATCAAAATCTATTTGAACTTTGGAAGATAGTTGAGCTATATCGTCAGGGAGCTGTCCTTGAGCCTCCATAAACGCTTTATCTATCTCAAAGTTTAAAACTTGTTTACCCAATTTTAAGCCTTGCCACGCTATCTCAAATTCCATACTATGCTTCATGTAGTAAAATATTTTAAGAAGAGCAAACTATATAAGAACTTCTAATACGTTCCTTTTTTTTGAAACGAAGTGCAAAGATAGGTGAATTCTACTATTTTTTAGTACATTTTATTTCGTTTCAACAAAAAACTATGTAATGCTTTTTGAGGGGTATCTTGCAAATCAAGCTCTAATCTATTGATATTTAACTGAAAACACTTTTCCTCCCAATATTTCCGATACTGTTCAAAGGCTTTGGTATAAGCAGATTTAAGCATATTGGGCTGCAATTTTATTCTTTCGGCATTCTCTAAATCAACAAACTCCAATGGACGGTTCTCAAAATTAAAATCTTGCTCTAAATGTTTATCAAAGAGCTGTATTAAGATCACTTCATGCTTATTATGTTTTAGATGTTGTAATGCATCTAATAATGGATTGGGGTCAGGGTCATTGTCCATCATATCACTTAATACGATTATTAAGGACCTTTTATGAACTTGATCTGCTACGGTATGCAGTACTTTACTGATTGAAGATGATTTATGGCTACTGTTATAATCCAATACTTGACTTAATTGGGTCATTAAGTTTTGGTAATGATTGCCTACAGCTCTACAAGCGGAATTGTAAATAATTTTTTCATCAAATAAGGTTAACGCAGCTGCATCTAATTGTTTTTTGAGTAACTGTAATATTGCAGCACTGATCAAACAGGCGTATTGCAATTTGCTCAGTTTAGTTGCTTCTTTAGGGTACTGCATAGACGATGAGCAATCTAATACTATCGTACACCGCAGGTTGGTTTCTTCTTCGTATTTTTTGACAAATAGTTTTTCGCTTTTACCAAACACTTTCCAATCTACATGCCTCAAAGGGTCGCCGGGATTATATTGGCGATGCTCTGCAAACTCTACAGAAAAGCCATGAAAAGGACTTTTGTGTAAACCGATAATAAAACCATCTACGACTTGTTGAGCCAAGAGCTCTAAGTTTGAGGCATTTAAGGGTACTTGAAGCATCATGATAATTTAGTCATTTTTTAAACTATTCAATATCTACTACCAAATAATAAACTCCCAATTCTAATGAGCGTACTCCCCTCTTCTATCGCTATGTTATAATCAGTACTCATGCCCATTGAGCAAGTATCAAAAAAAGGTTTTCCTAAAAAGTATGCTTTCTTAAAATGCTTAAAGGCTGTGTGTATCTGTTTAAACTCTTTACGTATTTGATTGGTATCATCGGTAAAAGTAGCCATACCCATTAGCCCTCTGATTCTAACGTGTTGAAGTTGCTCTTTTTGAGCTTCATAATATTCTAAGCAGGTCATCATTTCATTTTCATCCATGCCGTATTTAGAATCTTCTTGAGCTACGTGTAATTGTAAGAGCACATCAATACAACGTTCATGTTTTTGGGCTTCTTTATTAATTTCTAAAAGCAGCTTAAAGCTATCTACCGCATGTATGAGGTGTACAAATGCCGCAATATCTTTAACCTTATTTCTTTGTAAATGCCCTATAAAATGCCAGCGTATGTCTTTAGGAAGCTGCGTGTGCTTACTAAGCAATTCTTGCACATAGTTTTCACCAAAATCATATTGCCCTAATTGATATAAATACGCTATTTCTTGAACTGATTTTGTTTTTGAAACGGCTACCAAGGTGGCATGATACTGTTGGCTTTTGGTTTTTAACTCTTCAAATATTTCACCATTCATTTTTTAAACTAAGATTTAGAATTTAAAAAATTAAGGTTTAGAATGCGGTAAATCTATCGTAAATTTTTGTGCATCTTCAGGTTGAGGTTCTTTGTTTTGTTCATTTGCTGTAATCAATAATGTGGCTTTTTCAAGCTTTGTATCATGACCAAATATACGGAGCACCATTGCCCCTAAATCTTGGGCCATTTGTTGTTTAGCATCAGTATTGTGGCTCAAATACAGCTCGCTAGAACCTAGTGCAATGATAAGTTCTTTATCGTCCAATACATTGACCGTAACCGCTGCTACCATTGGGTATTGCGCAAAGATTGAATCTTGAACAATTTTCATCTCGTTCATATTACCCGGGTTGTTATTGCAACTTAAGGCAATAAGTATTAAGCCTAAACTCAGTAGGCGTAAAAAGCGTTTCTTCATTGTCTTTAAATTTTAAAATAAAACTTAAAGATAGGTATCTATGGCTTCTAAAGAAAAAGTATTTTTAATTTGTATCCCTTTTTCAGTGTGTTGTACGGTAGCACATTCTATATGAAGGTCATGTTCAAAAAAGAGTATCCAACGGTTATCGGCTGCTAATTTTAATATTTCTTCTTTCTCTTTTAGGGTCTCTTTAGGCTGCATATCATAAGCCATTACCCAAGGTAAACTAATATGTGCAGCACTTGGAAACAAATCGGCACAAAAGAGCACATGAGTATTTTTATAAGGAATCAAGGGGAGCATCATGCTTTCTGTATGCCCTTTCATAAATCTAATTTTGATCTTGTACAACCACTCACCCCCATCATAGCTTTCTACAAAATTAAGTTTACCTGATTCTTGAATTGGTAAAATATTTTCTTTTAAAAATGAGGCTTTCTCTCTTTCATTAGGAAATGTTGCCGTTTTCCAATGTAATTTATCACTCCAGTAGCGTGCTTTAGGAAAAGTAGGAACAAGCTGTTCTGCATCATCTTTCATAATAGCACCACCTGCATGGTCAAAATGTAAATGACTTAAAAAAAGCTCGTCAATATCTTGAGTAGTATAACCATGTTTAGCTAATGAGCGCTCAATCGTATCATTGCCATGTAAATAATAACGACTAAAAAATTTTAAATCCTGCTTATCACCCATACCACAATCTATCAAAATTCTTTTTTCACCAGTATCTATTAATAAACAGCGCATCGCCCAGCTGCACATATTATTCTCATCGGCGGGATTCTTCTTTTCCCACATACTCTTAGGCACTACCCCATGCATAGCTCCTCCGTCGAGCTTAAAATTCCCTGCATTTACTGCAAATAACTTCATATTACTTAAAAAATTTATATTGGTTTTTCTGTTGCAAGATAACGTAGTTTTTTAAGAAAATTTCAGCCCTAAATAAATTTTTTTTCTTGTTTTCGTAAAGTACCGATTAACAATATAAAACCTAAAATGAAAAAAATAATTAGTGCAATAATTGAAGCCCTCATATCTTGAAGTAGCTCTTCAATAAAAGCAAAAGAGAACATTCCTAGTACGATAGAAAGTTTTTCCATCACATCATAAAGACTAAAATAAGCAGTGGTATCTTGAGTATCTTGAGGGATTAGTTTAGAATACGTAGAACGGCTTAATGACTGTATGCCCCCCATCAAGACCCCTACACAGAGCGCCAATGCATAAAATTGTGTACGGGTATAAGTAAAGTATGCAGCAATGCATATTAGAATCCAGCAGCTCAATACCACCAAGAGCACTTTAAAATTACCGTATTTTTTTGCCCATCGAGCCATAAAGGTAGCACCGGCTATGGCCACCAGTTGGATTACTAATATGGCAGGAATCAAATCTTCTGCACTGAGGGGCACCCATTGCCCATGGTCCCATTTTTTAACTTCTTTACTGCCAAAAATAGTAGCTGCCAGCATAACCGTTTGAACCCCCATACTGTAAAAAAAGAAAGCAGGAAGATAGCTGCGTAATTGTGCTATGCTCATAGCCTGTTTAAGTACCAGCTTTAACTCTTTATAACCTTTAGTCAAAAGAGTAAAACCGTTAGCGGTATTATTTTTTGTACTACTCTTAGGTAAATGTTTAAACGTATAAAGCGCAAACAAGAGCCACCACAAGCCTACCAATAAAAAAGAAAGACGAGGAGCAAAACTGCTGTCTTCCCATTTCATAAAAATAAAAACAAAACAAATAATTTGTAGCAGTACACTCCCAATGTAACCATAAGAATAGCCCAAAGCACTTAATTGGTCTTGCTTAGAAGGCGGTGCTATTTCTGGTAAGTAGGCATTGTAAAACACTAAACTACCACAATAGCCTATTGCAGCTAACATTGAACAAATTATACCCCATGTGATATTTTGCGGTGTAAAATAAAATAAGGCCATACAAGACAATGCCCCTAAAAAAGTATAAAACTGCATAAACCTTTTACGCGCACCCGATACATCGGCAAGGGCAGAAAGTAATGGAGATAAGAGTGCGATCAGAAAGTAAGCAAATGCGAGTGAATATTCTAAAAGTACGCTATTGGTAAAAGTAGCACCTAAAAAAGACACTTGGGTATTGCCCTCTTTAGTGGTTATCGCCATATAATAGGCAGGAAAAATAGTTGATGTTATCACTAAATTATAGGCAGAATTTGCCCAATCGTACATCGCCCAGGCTTTTTGCTGTTGGGTAAAATTTGATTTTTTAGTCATAACATCTAAAATTGGTTTTTGAATATAAGTAAAGACGCTATTTCTTGCTAATATTTGCCAGTTGACCACAAGCCGCATCAATATCTTTACCACGGCTGTGTCTTAAGCGGGCATTTACTTTATTTGAAGCTAAAAACTGCATAAATGCATCGGTACGTGCATAATCAGGTTTTTCAAAATCTGCTTGCTCAATAGGGTTATATTCTATGACGTTGACCAAATCACAAGGAACTTGTCTGTAGATTTTAATCAACTGTTTGGCATCGTCAAAACTATCGTTAAAATCTTTAAATAAAATATATTCAAAGGTGATATGGTTTTTGGTATGTTGATAATAATCATTCAAGGCTTCAACCAATACTGCTATGTTATTGGTCTCATTAATGGGCATAATTTCATTGCGTTTAGCATCTGTAGCCGCGTGTAAACTCAATGCAAGCTTCACTTTTAAACCGTCTATCCCTAACTGTTTAATCATTTTTGCCACCCCTGCTGTGGATAAGGTTATCCTTCGAGGACTTAAACCCATGCCTTCTGGACTCGTAATCTGCTCAATAGCTTTGACCACATTTTTATAATTGAGTAAAGGTTCACCCATGCCCATAAATACAATATTGGTAAGGCGTTTACCATATTCTTTTTGAGCTTGCTCATTAAGCGTCATCACCTCATCTACGATTTCGTGTGCTTCTAAATTGCGCATGCGTTTCATATATCCTGTAGCGCAAAATTTACAAGATAATGAGCAACCCACTTGGCTGGAAACACAAGCGGTTAAGCGTTTTTCGGTAGGTATGAGCACCCCTTCAACAAAATTGAGATCATGAAGTTTGAAGCGACTTTTCATGGTACCATCGCTACTTTTTTGCAACTCATCAACCTCAATAGTATTTAAAGTACTATGTGCTAACAGCTTTTTACGCAGTGCCTGTGGCAAATTGCTCATTTGCTCAATATCATTACTATACTTATTCCACAACCATTCATACACTTGCTTAGCTCTATATTTAGGCTCGCCCCAAGCTTGGAAAAGGGCTTCTAAATCGGCCAAACTATAATCTCTCAATGTTTTCATAAGTACAAAGGTAGTTTTTAGGATTAAAATATTTTATAGTTCTTAGCACTAGTTTGATTTTCAAAATTGTGTAAAACAAATATCTTTGCCGTTTAATACCATGAGGTTTATTAGTTTACTCACAGATTTTGGTCATCAAGATGCATCAATTGCAATCATGAAGAGTAAACTTTTGCTACACAATCCCGATGCTCAGCTTTTAGATTTAAGCCATAATGCGAGTAGTAATGCCTTACAAGATGCGGCTTATGTATTACAAAGTGCTTATCGGCAATTTCCGCAAGGCACTTGCCATATTATTTTAGTAGGGATCTATTATACTGTTCAAGCTTCATTAATTTTAGGAGAAAAAGATGGTCATTATTTTTTAGCTCCCAATAACGGTATATTGCCTATGGCTTTAGGCACCGACAATATTGAGTTATGGCAATGTTATGCTTGGGAAGATGCCAGTTCTAACTTTAACCAGTGGCAAGATAAATGTGCTCAAATAGCACATCAATTAGAGCAACAAAAACCTAGAGACTTAGGTTTTCCATCGTTTAAACTGGATCGTTTATTACAAATGCGTTTCCCTAGACCCATTCTAAGCGATAATACGATAGATTGTAAAGTACTTTTTATTACCCATCATGGCAATATTGTTTTAAATATTACGCAAGAAGAGTTTGAACAATATAGGGCAGGAAGGAGTTTTAGAATTGACCTGAAAGGGAATGGTTATATCAATCAGATTCATCAGAATATTGCCAAAGCTAAATCCAATAACGCTTTTTGTAGGTTTAATAAAAATGGCTATTTAGAAATTGGACAGCACAATGAAAACGCTGCAAAAATGTTGGGCTTTTTTCCCTACTCAGGGCAGCAAATATTTTATTCTAATGTAAAAATTATTTTTGAATGATTTTGAGAATCGTTAAGATGGAGTTTAGAGAAGAGTGCATTGAAGCCTTTCAAGAATTTTTCAATACACGCAAAGCACATATTTTAAACTTTGAAGGTTGTAAGCATGTTGAATTATGGCAAGATATCAACAATGCTGCTCAATTTTTTACCTATAGCCATTGGGAAGACGAAGAAGCTTTAAATGCCTATCGTAACTCAGCCTTTTTTAAAGACACATGGACACAAACCAAAGCTATGTTTCAATCTAAAGCTATGGCTTGGAGTGTAAAAAGCAATTAAACATTATTGGGATTGAAGCCCTGACAAAAGCGATTGGTATAAGTTGGCATAACTTTGGATACCTTTTTCTAGATCAAAATAATCTATGGCTCCTTTTCTAATTTCGTTAGGGTGTTGCAGACTATTTCTTAGAGTTGTAATCGCTGCATTATAGGCAGTAGTATCAAAAGAAGGTACTAATACACCAGAGTGGTATTTTTGAACAATATAATCCGTATCTCCCACACCAGCATTGCATATTAGAGGCAATCCCATAGCCATCATCTCACCTTGTTTCACTGGCGAAGAGGCTTTTTTAGAATATGCATTTTTGATAAAAAAGATACCAAAATCCATCATCGCAATATAGTAAGGTACTTCACTTCTTTGCGCATTCACCACTACTATTTTGTGTGTATCAATTCTTAATTGTTGGGCTGCCTTTAGAATCATTTCTTTAGGCTCATTGGTAACAAAGAAAAATACAGCATCAGGAAATTGGCTGAGCCAGATTTTAAAAAATTCTAACATCTCTTTGAGCAAATACCAAGTACCAAGAGAGCCTACATAACCCAATACCAATTTATTTTGACCTAATGCTACCTTACGTTTGAGTTGTAAGAGTTTATCTTTATTTAAAGCCTCCGGATCAAAGAGCTGCGTATCTACACAACAAGGGATAACGGTAATAGGCGCATGTGGAATACCCCAAGTACTAATTTCCTCTTGTGCACAATAGGTTAAGGATACTACGGCATCTGCTCCGATCAAAAATTGTTGTTCTTTCTTTTTAAAAAATTGATATATCTTACGATAAATTCTTTTTTGTGTATTCCATAGCCCGCCATCTACACGCTCATTAGCCCAGAAACCTCTCATATCAAAAATATAAGGAAGCCCATATTTTTTCTTCAACCATTGCCCTACTAAGGCAGCGATATAACTTCTACAATGTACTAACTGATAGGGCTGCTGTTGATGCAATACTGCTGCCTTTTTACGCAAAGCACTTACATCTTTAAGTGTTGATAAGATGGGTGGTTTTTTAGTATAAGCTATAGGGTGCCAATCGATATGATGCTGTTTACACAGTTTGATAATCGTATCTTTAAGAAAAGCTCTTTCGGGTTTTTCACAACTGAGCAAACTAATTTGATAGCCCTTTTTACTTAATCCTATCAGATAAGGTAACACCTGACTTTGACCCAAGGGGTCGGTCATACCATCATAAGAAATAAATAAAACTCTAGCCATAATCAAAAATGTTGTGATTTATAAATTCGTATCTTTTTCAAAATACCACCAATGTAAAACTAATAAGGCCCAAACTCTGTTGTAGAGATATTGTTTACCAGAATAAAATGCTTTTAAAATAAGAGCAACTTGTTCATACTCTACCATACCGCCATATTCTACGCGCTGCTTGCTCAGATATTTATCTACTAAAGGTTTTAGCTCTTTTTTCAACCACTGTTGTAAAGGTATCGAAAATCCTTTTTTAGGACGGTCAAAAAGCTGTTGAGGGAGCATTTCAAAGAGTGTTTTTTTCATCAAGGCTTTAGTACCATAAGTATCGTCTAGCTTATACTGCAAGGGTACATTTAGTGAAAACTCTATTAAATCTTGATCTAACAAAGGCACTCTGGTTTCTAGGGAGTAGCGCATACTCGCCCGATCTACTTTTACTAACAGATCATCTTTGAGATAATGAAGAATATCCCAATAAGCTTGCTGCTCACGGGCTGTACCTTTTTTAATTACAGGATTGATTGCACTAAAATCAAAACAGTTTTTACGTAATAAATGTTTTAATTCTTGCTCGCTAAATAAATACTGCTCTTGTGAAAAAATATGACTACGAAGATGTGTAGCTTTAGGAAAATCAAATACTTTAGCTGCGCGCTGATGTCGATCGTTGAGATATTTACTCAACCAAACATAAGGCTTACGAAGCGTAAGCAATTTCCAATCATTTAAGCGTTCTGCCCATTGATACATACCATAGCCTTGATAAAATTCATCACCGCCATCGCCAGATAAGGTAACGGTAACATGTTCTTTGGCCATTTTTGAAACCAGCATCGTGGGGAAAGCCGATGAATCTGCAAATGGCTCATCGTAGGTTTGCATCAAATCGGGCATTAGGTTAAACACATCTTCAATACCTACTTTGAAAATATGATGTGCAATATTTAATTCTTTAGCAATCTTAGCTGCGTAAACAGACTCATCGTATTGCTCCTCATTAAAACCGATACTAAACGCCTGTATCGGTTTTGTAGCTACTTTAGAAGCCACGGCACTCACTAAGCTTGAGTCAATACCTCCACTCAAAAAAGTACCTAAGGGTACATCACTAATCATTTGTGAAGCTACCGCATTAAATAATTTTTCTTTATAAAGTTGGGTGATTTCTGTAGCATTTTGGTAAGGCTGGTTGAGATAATGTTTCTTAATATCCCAATAGCAT
>JBDHYE010000031.1:0-9536 GCA_039811245.1 Chitinophagaceae bacterium
TGGCTAAAAGAGATGGGAATAATTTAAAGTCTATTCCTGTGATTCATAAAAAAAGAGATACAGGTACTGTTTCAATAATAAAATGGAAATTATTGAAAGTTTGTTTTAGATCAGCAAAAGAACTTTTTAATTTTTCACTCTCTTTAAATTCAATTTTGAAAAAATTAAAATCGCTTTAAATGAACAAAGTTAAATATTTAATTTTAGGTGCTGGTCCTACAGGTTTGGGTGCAGCATATCGATTAAAAGAGTTAGGGATTGAAGATTTTTTAGTATTAGATAAAGAAAGTAAAGCTGGTGGATTAGCAGCAAGCTTTATAGATGAAAAAGGATTTACTTGGGATTTAGGTGGGCATGTACAATTTTCACATTACTCATACTTTGATAGGCTCATGCTAAAAGCATTAGGCGATGAAGGATGGCTTAACCACCAAAGAGAATCTTGGGTTTGGATTAGAAATACATTTGTACCTTATCCATTTCAAAATAATATTAAGTACTTGCCAAAAGATGAAATGTGGAAATGTTTACAGGGGATAATTCAAGAATATAAAAAACAAACGCATATTAAGCCTACAAATTTCAAGGAGTGGATATTAGCTACTTTTGGATTAGGGCTTGCAGAAGTTTTTATGTATCCATATAATTTTAAGGTATGGGCATATCCATTAGAAATGTTGAATTATTCTTGGATAGGAGAAAGAGTTGCTATAACAGACCTGGAAAGATTGACAAAAAATATTCTTTTTGATATTGATGACTATTCTTGGGGTCCCAATAATACTTTTCAATTTCCAAAATATGGTGGTACTGGTTCTATATGGTTGGCTGTTCAAAATTTGGTGGGAATTGAAAAATTTAGGTTTGAAAAAAATGTTATTGAAGTAAATTCAGAATCTAAAACTGTTAAATGCTTAGACGGCACTACGTATTCTTATCAATATTTAATAAGCACAATTCCAATAAATATTTTAACAGAAAGGATAACGCCTAGGAATAACAATTTAATCGAAAAAACTAAAAATTTACTTTACTCTAGTTCTCATATTATAGGTTTTGGACTTAAAGGCAAACCGAGAGAGGAGCTTAAAACAAAATGCTGGATGTATTTTCCTGAAAACGATAATCCATTTTATAGAGTAACTGTTTTTTCAAATTATAGTCCAAATAATGTACCCGACATAAAAGAAAATTGGTCTTTAATGGCAGAAGTAAGTGAATCTGAATTTAAAACTGTTAATCAAGATACAATTATTGATGAGACTATTGAAGGTTTAATTAATACTAAACTGATACAATCTAAAGATGAAATAGTTTCGGTTTGGTATAAAAAGCTAGATTATGGTTATCCTACACCATCATTAGAAAGAGATTCAATTATTAATTCTGTAATACCGATTTTGGACAATTTGAATATTTATTCACGTGGTAGATTTGGTGCGTGGAAATATGAAGTATCAAATCAAGACCATTCTTTAATGCAAGGAGTTGAAATCGTTAATAAGTTGGAATTAGATGTAGAAGAAGTTACACTTTTTGCACCTAATTTAGTAAATTCAATGTGGGCAAAAAAGTAGTTTTAAATAGAAGCATATGCTAAAGTATATTATTGTTGATGATGAATATGAAGCATATCTTAGTTTAAAAAGTATTATTGAAAGGTCACAATTTTCAAATTCTTTTCAATTTCTAGCCTATGCGTCTAACACTATTGTAGCAGAAAATTTAATTCAACAGTATAATCCTAATCTAGTTTTTTTAGATATTGAAATGCCTTCTGAAAATGCATTTCAGTTTTTAGAAAGGATTGATAATATCAATTTTAGTTTTGTATTTGTTACAGCATATGATCAATTTGCCATAAAGGCCATTAAAATTAATGCATTTGATTATATACTTAAGCCTATCAATATTAATGAAATTGATGAATTGTTATATAAGTTAGTAAACTCTAAAACAACAGAAGAACTTACTCCAATTAGTTTAAAATCCAGAATTACTAATATTAAATCAAGTATAAAAGGTATAACAATTCACGAAAATCAAAATATCTTTATCTTGGAGTTTAATGATATTTTATTTATTGAAGCACAAGGGCAATATTCTAAAATAACTTATAGTGATCAAAAAAGTATAAAGACACATATTTATAGTAAATCATTATTATATTTAGAAGATTTATTGCCAGAAGAGATTTTTTTTAGAGTACATAGAAGCTCAATAGTAAATTGTAATAGAATTAGAAACTTACAGAAAACAAATGGAAAGCATTTTATTAGTATTTTTAATTATACTATTGAAGTTAGCAGAAGAAAAGTAAAGAAACTTATAGAATATCTACAAAGATTAAAATGAGA
Source organism: Chitinophagaceae bacterium (assembly GCA_039811245.1). GTDB lineage: Bacteria > Bacteroidota > Bacteroidia > Chitinophagales > Chitinophagaceae > Rurimicrobium. Next base: position 2,358 of record JBDHYE010000031.1, read on the forward strand.
GTTTTAATTACAATATTGATATGTTTTATAATAAACAAAAGTTTTTCCCAAAGCTATCCATTTTTACATTATTCAACAGCCGATGGGCTACTAAGTAATACTGTTTACGATATAATACAGGACCAAGACAATAATTTATTAATAGCTACATCTACAGGGATTTCAAAGTTTAATGGAGTTGTGTTTAATAACAATTTCAATGAAAACTTGATTGAAAATCAAATTTATTTTTTTCGAAAGGATAGTACTAATCGTTTTTGGTTAGGCTCAAATGATAGTAAGTTACAATACTTATATAAGGATAGTATTGTATCTGAGCTTAAGAATAAAAATTTAAACGTTTCATTTAATGCAGGCTTAATAACGAATATCCAATTATTCAAAAATCAAATTTTATTTAGTTTTAAAAATCCTAGATTTTTTTGTGTTTTTAAGAATAATAAGCTTATTGAATATGACTTGATTAAAACTAGAGGTTATAATTTTAAGAATATACTTGTTGACATAATTGATATAAAAATAGAAAAAGAATATTTTCGATTATTAGTCGGTAATTCATTTATCTATTTAGATAGCAATTTAAGTTTTATTAAAGAGGTAAAGATTAATAAATTAATTCAGAATCTTAATGTTCATATTGTGGGCAGAGAGAAAGAATATTATGGTGTTCATGCTAATCGAGATATTTATAATAGTAATGGTGAATTTATTTTTAAACTTCCAACTAGTGTTTATCCTAATGATGTTAATAGAATTGTTGAACTTAGAGATATAAAATTTATATGTACAAATAATGGTGTTTTTATTAATGATTCAATACATATACTTCAGGGAATAAATGTTTCAAGTGTTTATCAAGATAATAATAAAGACTATTGGATTAGCACTATTGGGAATGGTATTTATAAATTTAGTAAACATTTTTTAAAGCAAAGTTTTACATTAATTCCAAATATCAATATTACTATAAATTCGTTATATTTAGGTGAGCACTTAGTAATTTATTCTCCCAATGGAAAATTATATATACTTTCGGATTCAAAGTTAAAATTGCACGCAAATTTTAATGATACTAAAAGCTCTTCTGTTGAAGTAAAAAGTGCATTATTACCTTTAGATAAAAATAGCCTTTTATTATTATCCGGTTCATATGTTTCATTTATTAAAAATATACACTCTGATAAAAATAGTATTGTAACATTAAGAGAAAAACAAGTAAATATTAATGCAGCAATGCTCTTTAATGGAAAAATTTTAATTAAGGGACGACATTATATTTACAAATACGACAGTGCTAATTTTTTTAGGGAACTTACTCATAATAAACATTTAGAATGGCAAAGTGTAATTTATTCTGACTATAATAATTTTGATATTTTATTAGGTTGGCATTTGAGTAAAAATGGTAACATATATTTTTCAGATAGAAAAGCAACATTTAAAATTGATTCCTTTTTTAATGTAAAATTTATTAGCAAGTTTGCATTTCAAAGTTTTTTTTCTAATGACTCAATACTATTAGGAATAGATATTAAAAACAATTTAAGATTAATTGATTTATCTTTCAAAAAGCAAGCTAAAATAATCAAGGAAATAAAAAGTGAATTTGAGAAGTTTTATATTTTGAACGATAGTATTTTCATAGTTGGAAATTCTTAATGTTATAAGCTTCTTAAACTTAAAGATAATGTATTAAATATTGAAAACATCAATAATCAATTTTTGCCATTATTAGCAGAAAATATTTTGTTGAAAAATAATACGCTGACATTAATTAAGAATAATACAATTCTAAGTCTTCCCCTTCAAGATATTACATCAGTAAGAATTAAGCCTAAAATTTTATTTACGAAATTTAAAACTTCAGATGCTATATATACAATATCAAAGCCAATTTCATTATCATTTAAAGAGTCAAGATACTTAGAGTTTTTCTTTAATTGTAATGATTTGGCAAATACTTCAACAGCATATGCTTATGCAGTTCAATCTAGTTTGCGACATAAAAATATTGCTTGGCAAAATGCAAAAGATGAAAAAATTCTCCTGCCAAATTTAGAATCAGGTACTTATTACTTGTTATTAAAAGCTATTAATCCAAGTGGGGTTGAAAGTGAAATAACATTTCTTAAAATAATAATAAAGCCGCCATTTTGGAAAACGCTTTGGTTTATTATTTTCACTTCAATTGTAATAATTACTATTGTAATTGTAATTATTTTTTCAATAATAAAGAGAAAAAACTACGAAAGAAATTTAGAATTAAAGTTAATGAAATCAGAGTTTGTTGCTTTGAATTCTTTAATGAATCCTCACTTTGTATTTAATACTTTAAATAATGTTCAAAGTCTTATTAATAAAGAAGATAAAGTTCTTGCTTGTAAGTATATTCAAATACTTTCAGACTTGATGAGACAGAATTTAATTAATGTAACATCGGATTTAATTTCACTAGCACATGAGTTAGAATTAGTAACTAATTATTTAAACCTTGAAAAATTGAGATTTAAAGACTTGTTTAATTATCATTTCTATATTGATCAAAATATAAATGTTACAGAGATTTTTATTCCTCCTTTATTGATTCAGCCTTTAGTAGAGAATTCAATTAAATATAGTAATTGGAATTTGAATAAAATAAAAGGTGAAATTTATATTCGTATTTTAAAAGTTGAATCAAAACATAGTGTCAAAATAGAAGTTCAAGATAATGGTGGAGGGATAAATAAAAAAGAAAAAGCTGAAAAACAATCTATGGCGTTAAATAATATTAGTTCTAGATTGTTTTATTATTCTAAAATGCATAATTTAAAAACGAATTTTAATTTTCAAGAAATTACTGACAAGGATTCAAAACTTAAAGGTGTTTTTGTATGTATTGAAATCGAATATTAACCGTTTATAAAAGAAATTTACCGTTTATAAACTTTTATTTTGTGATACTAAATTTTCAAGTATTTTTGCTTATAATTAACTATCAATCATTATGAATTTAAAATTTACTAAAATTTTAGGATTTAAAAACCTGTTTTTTGTTTTTACACTTTTCCAATTTTTTGTTATTCAAAAAAATGTAAATGCTCAAATTATAAAAAGCTTAACTCACAGATATTGTTTAGATGGTGATGCCCTTGATGGGGTGGGTACAAATAACGGTATTGTATATGGTGCAGTATCAGATACAGATAGATTTGGAAAACCCAATAGTGCAATGTATTTTAATGGTACAAGTGATTATATTGATTTACCTGATGATATATGGGTAAGTGGTGACTTTTCTGTTTCGGCATGGGTAAAAGTGGATTATTCAACAGGTGCTGGTCATTGGCCTAGAGTATTTGAGTTTGGCAATGGAATAGATCAAGATAACGTTTTTTTTACAACAAGTAAAGGTAGATCAGATTATGTTACTTTAGGTTTGCATAAATGTTCATCAAGTCTAAGAACCTACCATACTCCATATTCTTCGGGTACATTAAAATCATTGCCTAGCTCAAGTACTTTAATCTCATCACATCTGCCTGATTGGTATCACTTAGTGGTAACATTAAAAGATGATTCAGTTAAGATATACATTAATAATTCGCTAGTAGATGCTTCAATCACTTCAAATCCTCCTTGTTCTGTTATAAGAAAATTAAACTATTTTGCTAGAAGCAACTTCCCTTCAGATAATTACTATCATGGCAGCTTAGATGATATTTTTATATTTGATGATGCAATTACAGATGCAGATGTTGAAACATTATTTAAAAACCAATGGTGTGGATCAATTATTCCAAAAGAAGACACTACAGAAACACCTACAGATACAACAAATACATTTATTTTTGAACAGACTAAATCTAATAACTTAGGTTGGGTAAATTGTGTGCCAAATCCAATGATCGAAAAAGGATATTTAACTTATAAAATAAATAAAGCTGCACATTATAGTCAAATTAAATTTTTTAATACAATAGGAATTGAAGTAAAATCAATTGAATTAGATCCTAAAGTTTCTGAAGGAAACTTAGAATTTAACAGAAGTAATTTACCAAGTGGTTTATACTTTTATGTGTTATACGTAAATGGTGAAGCAACTGATAGGAAGAAGCTTTTGCTAGATTAAAATTACGCTTATCCTATTTCGAAAATGGTTGTTCATATGAGCAACCATTTTTTGTGGCGTATATTTTATAAATTGAAAAAAGTAAATCTAATTGAGTATTTTCTTTTAAAAACGAAATAGTGTTCTATGTTACAAATTCTATACTTTTGTTGCTACAAAAAGAAAATAATTTAGCCCATGCAAATCGTTTATAATGTAACTGTTAAGGTTGATGCTAGTATTGCAGCAGATTGGCATTTTTGGATGTTGAAAGAGCATATTCCAATGCTCTTGCAGACGGGTTGTTTTGAAGATGCTAAATTGTATCGTTTGTTAGAGCAAGATGATAGTGACGGGCCAACGTATTGTGCTCAATATTTTTGTAAAGACAAAAATCAATATCAAAAATATATTGATCAATATGCCGCTTCGATGCGTGCCGAAACACAGAATATGTGGGGTGATAAAGTAATTGCTTATAGGAGTTTGCTGAGCTTACAACAACTTTGAGTTGATGATTTTTAAAGATCATCTTAATTAGATTGCTATTATAACTCATTAAAAAAATAAGTCTAGAACTATTTAGATTGTAGAAAAAATTGTAGAAAAGAATTGAAACCGCTTGCAAATAAAGGCTTTTAAACCAAAAAAATATCGAATAAAACTTTGAAATGTTATATAAGTCTGTATATTTGCTCTACACAAAAAATATTTTATTTACAAACAAACATTTAAATTATGAACAAAGCTGATTTAATTGACAAAATCTCAAAAGACGCTGACATTACAAAAGCGCAAGCTAACTTAGCTATCGATTCTTTTACAAACACAGTTATTACTTCTCTTAAAAAAGGAGATCGTGTAACTTTAGTAGGTTTTGGTACTTTTTCAGTATCAGAGCGTGCTGCACGTAATGGTCGTAACCCACAAACAGGAGCTACTATTAAAATTAAAGCACGTAAAGTGCCTAAGTTTAAAGCAGGTAAAGAATTTTCTACAAAAATTGCTAAAAAATAATTTAGCTCTTTTTTCTAAAAAAAGCGAGGAATTTATATTTAAATTGCTCGCTTTTTTGTTTCTTTGCAATCTTTGAATTCATAAAAATATTTTTTAAAATGGGAAAAGGAGATAAACGTACCGTAAAAGGAAAAAGATTTAAAGGTAGCTTTGGTGTTAGCCGTTTAGCTAGACCCTTAAGAGCTGCAAAAGCTAAAGCAAGTAAAAAAGCTTAGTCTTATTAATGCTAAACCCTCTACTGAAAATTTAGAGGGTTTTATTTTTTAAATCAACTTGTAAAGGATAGTTGTGTAAAATTGTTCTTTAAAATCATCATCGTATGCAGGCCACTAGCAATACTCAAAATAATACTTGGACAGAGGTGATAAAACCTCAAAGTAATTTATTTGACCTTCATTTAAAAGAAGTATGGCGTTACCGCGATTTGTTAGCCTTATTGGTAAGAAGAGATTTTGTAGCTACCTACAAACAAACCATTTTAGGTCCTATTTGGTTTTTCTTACAACCATTAATTACTGCTTATACGTTTATGTTTATCTTTAACCAGGTAGCCGGTATTCAAACAGGCACAGTACCTGCCACATTGTTTTATATGGCCGGTACAACCTTATGGACCTATTTTGCAGATTGCCTTAATAAAACATCAACTGTATTTAGAGATAATGCAGCAGTGTTTGGTAAAGTATATTTCCCAAGGCTCATTATGCCACTCTCGATAGTAGTCAGTAACTTGGTCAAATTATCCATTCAGTTTTTGTTGTTCTTATGTTTTTGGTTGTATTATATGTTTACAACAGATACGGTTCAACCTAATGCGTGGATTGCTATATTACCCTTGTTGGTATTTATTATGGGAGGCTTAGGTTTAGGTTTTGGAATGATTATTAGTGCTATGACTACTAAATATCGAGATCTTATTTTCTTATTGAGTTTTGCTGTTCAATTATTAATGTATGTTACTCCAGTGATTTATCCCATAAGTGCGGTTACCGTAAGTCCAAAGATTAAAATGCTACTTATGGCCAATCCTATGTCGCCAGTGATAGAAACCTTTAGGTATGCATTTTTAGGTTCAGGTGGCGGTACTTTATCATTAGGAGGCTTAGTATATGCTACCAGCTTTACTGTTTTTGTTATCTTTTTAGGGGCTTTGATATTTAATAAAGTGGAAAAAAGCTTTATGGATACTGTTTAATAGCAGCTTTTTTATGAAAAAAATATCCTTGTTTTTCTTAACAACAATAATTGCTTTCTCATTAGGATATGCGTTTAGTACTTATCAGCATATTTCTTCTACAAGCACTTCAATTAAAAGAGTAACGGGTATAGGTGGTATATTTTTTAAATCTCAAGACCCTAAGACCTTACGAGCTTGGTATCAAGAGCATTTAGGTTTAAATGTAAATGATTATGGTTGTGTTTTTGAATGGCATCAAGGGGCAGATAGTACACAAAAAGGTTTTACACAATGGAGTCCATTTGGTGCTAAAACTAAATATTTTGAGCCTTCTACTAAGGATTTTATGATAAATTATCGTGTAGAAAATTTAGATCAACTTGTCAGGCATTTAAAGTCTGAAAATGTTTTGGTATTAGATTCTATTGCTACTTATGACTATGGTAAGTTTGTTCATATTCTAGATCTTGAAGGGAATAAGATTGAACTTTGGGAGCCTAACGATTTAGCCTATGAACGCTTAGGGAAACAAATGGGAGCAAGCACAACCAAATAAGCACTTGTTAAGCATAAAGCATATTCTTCCTTTATTGCATACATTGCATTAGAAGCATTTTCATTGTTTCTACTCCTTTTTCCATACACAGTTTTTTATTTCTTTCAGGAATCTCATGGATATTCGGATAAAATTTTCTAGCCTTAACAATACTGTCTTCTCTAATAATATGTACCATAGGGTAGGGTGAGCGGTTGGTATAAAGACTTGCTGCATCAGTAGTTTCTGATTCAAATTGATATTGTTGATGGAAGCTTGCTAGTTGAAATTGACCTTTAAATCCATGCCGATGTAGCAAGGTTTCACTTTTTTTAATTAGTTGTAAATAACTACTAAAAT
>JBDHYE010000032.1:0-9381 GCA_039811245.1 Chitinophagaceae bacterium
CCTACGCAAAAAGAAGAAAATAGCCAGCAAAAAGAATGGTCATTTGGAATTAAGTTAGGTTATAACGCTGTTATTGCAACTGCATTAAGTTTATATACAGGTCGATATGGCACTTATGCCCACGTAAGACCAGAGGTAATGGAATCTCTTTCAGAAGAACAAAAACAAAAAGATTTTACAAATAGTGCAGCAAAAACAACGGCAATATTAATGTGGGAATTTGCAACAGGAACAGGTCCAGAGCATCGAAAGTTTGATGAAAGTCACGCAGTAACTGACGAAATAAAGTGGTCAGAATCATCCCGATTAGCAATGTGGGCAATGGTTGAGGATTTTCAAAAGAACAAATATAAAGATGGTGAAACACGTGGGTACTATGCAGCGATGGCTCCAGACAAAAATATTTCCAAAATAGAGTCATTTAGAAGGCACGCTAATGCCTACCTCTCTACCCCTTCAACTTTTTATCGTGGTGGACTTTATTACAGAATGACCAAAGTTGGTAATGATATTATTGTCAAAGTTACTGATGCTTATACAGTTGCCTCAATGCTAACAAGAAATAATAAAGATAATATTAAACGTGACCCAAATAAAACTACTCCATTAGGTAATACTTCTGTTGAGTTTCATTTTATTTGGAAAGATGTAAATTTTAATGCTAAAAGGAGAAATTAATATGAAACCTTATTTAATTGCCATTTTTATGCTTTGTATGCAAAGTTGTATTTTTTCAAACAATGATTTTGTAGAAACCGATATAGGAGGAGGATTTAAAATTCTATCAACTCCCGACTGCAAAAATTTGGTATTTAAACGTCCTGATGAAGACACACACACCATTATTATTTCTGAAAATGTAGACAGTATAGCTTGGGACGATACATTTATTTATGGTTATGCAAACAAAAAATATTTTGTCATTAATCAAGTTAATAAAGGTGTAAGTTGGTTTTCGGACTACTCTGAATTGATAAAAAAAATTGAGCCATTGAGTAATACTAAATTAAAAAGTACGGAATCACTATAAAATTTGGAATGCTGTAGTTGATTTGGGTGATATTTTTGTAAATAACATAGCTTTTGTTGATGATGTTGGAGATTATTTTAAACAATGGGGTGCGTATCTTAACGATGTTACACCAGAACTAGCTTGGACAGATGCAAAAAGGGATGTAAAAAATTTAGTAACAGATATACATTTCTATGAGAATATTGGGGGGATGCTTCTAACGAAAAAGATGACATCATCAAGTTTTGTTAGTTCAGCCACTTCAACAGTTCAAGATTTTAAATACTCAGTAAAATATGGAGGTGCAACATTTGAAGAATATAAAGTTTCACGTGGAGGTGGTGGTTTAGTAGGTGAAATAGAATTAAACAACCCACATCCTTACTATGGAACAACTTTCCCTGTAAGAATTGAATACTCCCATCGCTGGGTTACTCAAGCTATGCAAAGGAAATACGAGTTGCCAAACTGGATAGTTAACAATAGATTGAATGTGATGAAAACCAACACACTCTATCATTCTGGCCACGATTTGATTCGGTATAGATTTTTACCAAAAGAAATAAAACTCCGTTTGAATGACGGGGGCGATTTGAAATTTGATATGTTTGGAAAAAGAAATAAATAATTATGATCTGGAAAAACAAAACAATTAAACCTAAAAAAGACGGTTTAACAAAAATAGAGTCACTTATACTTGGTTTTTTGACAGACAGCTTAGATTCAAAATATGGGGTTTTGATAAAAAATCAAATTCCGTATATGGTCAAGACTATAAGAAATGAGTACAAAATTGACCAGATTGCTGAATTCTATCCAGAAAAATTTGGAATTGTACCAGAAGAATATTTATTCGGGCGTAAGGAAGAATTTCAATTAGCAACGATTTTCTTTCTTTTAGATAATAAAAAATTTAAGGCAAAAATCGGTGCTGTAATGGGGTGTATTTTCGATATGAAAATTAGTCCTAAACTTACGAAAGCGGAATCAGGGCAAATAGAATTTGTAAGTATAGAAGTCGCTGATGAACTTGATGAAAATACTGGTCGTGCATAGATCGTGTTGGTGGGTGTATTTGCAAGTATAATATTCTGAAAATCAATTTCAGATCTTTTCTTCGCCGTTGTTGGTGTTTAGAAATTGTTTTTCACAATTTCCACCAACAACTAAAAATACACAAAAAAATAGTTCTTTGAAAAACATAATCTCGTAAAAAGTCAATGGCGCCGCGTGTCCTTTTTAGGCTAAGCTAAACCTGAAAAAAGAGACAACGTGGCCGACGGCTCTGCTGCAAGGCTGCCGAACATTTTTTGCTCAGCAAACATTATATTATGCAGGCTCGGTGGTAAATCCCGGGCAGGATTTTACTTATGACAGTCTTTACCGCCTTATGACGATAATGGGAAAAAAGCAGGAGGATATGCAACAATTGGAATTGGACACTTGATTCATAAAGGGCAACCTGGAACAAATCCTACCGCTGAAGCTCCATTTAGAAATGGAATAACTAAAGAGAAAGCCTACGAACTTTATCTTAAGGATTTGAATACTGCTGCGGACGCCGTAAGAAAATATGTGAAAATTGATCTTACTCAGAATCAATTTGATGCATTAGTTTCGTTTTCCTTTAATTCAGGTGCAAGCAAACTTAAGTCATCAACGTTGCTTAAATTAATAAACAGTAAGGCATCGGAACAAGAAATCTCTTCTGAATGGCATAAATGGATTCACTCTGGTGGTAAGAAAATGGCCGGTTTATGGAATCGCAAACATGATGAAGTTGATATGTTTTTTAAAGCCGATTACAAAAGAAATTATAATGAAACATCAAAATCTCTAGGATTTAAATAATAAAGAAATGAAACATAAATTTGTAAGTATTGCCTTCGTCTTTTTATCGTGTGCTAATCCACGAACTTCTGAAAAAAATTCATCTATTGATAAAATAGTGGGTCAATGGAAAATAAATGATTTTTCAAATGATGGGGTGTCAACCTATAGCAATGAACAAGCCAATCAATTTATTAATAAAACCATTGTTATTACTGAAAAGTCGTTTAAAGCTCCAATGTCCGATAACTGTAATTACGATAATTATAAAGTTGAAAAAATTAAAATGGAAGATGAAATGAGGAATTATTTAAAAGAAAGCATTGATTCAATATTTCAATATTCATTTTCTTGTCAAAAGAATTACGAAGAATTTGTTTATTTATTGAATGACAGACAAATTGTTTATGAGGTTGACGGAGTGATGTTTCGATGCTCAAAACTTTAGCTATGAACAATAAATTCATTAAAGTAACAATACTTGTATTTCTGATTTTCACAACATGCTTTGCATATACTTTGATTGATGATTTGGTAATGTATCAATCTTGTTGGTGGCAGGTTTTGCAAGTATAAAATAATGAAAATGAGTAATAAAAATTTTATACAACAAAAAGTAAGGTGGATGGTAATCCATCTCGCTTTATTTTTGCGCCAAAAACCGGGCTGTAATGCAATCAAAATTCTTCTCGTGTATCAATCTTGTTGGTGGAATGATGGAATGCTTGCCCAATAAGGGTTTTGCTCTTTGAAAATAATGTTTTTGTAAAAAGTCAATGGCGCCGCGTGTCCTTTTTAGGCTATGCAAAAGCAGAAAAAAAAGAGACAACGTGGCCGACGGCTCGCGCACATGGCCACCGCACATTGAGAGTTAGAATCGGTAATGTATCAATCTTGTTGGTGGCTGGCTTTAATAAATATTTGCTACTTAGTACATTTCCATATTTATCAGTTACAAAAACAAAATAAGTAGAGTCAGGGTGTGTTTTTTCGCCCACAAACACAAATTTCCCACTTGGTAATTCACATACATCGGATGCTTTTTCAAATTTTACAGTATTGCTACTGAATGATTTGGCTACAAAAGGTATTTGTGCATTGGTTGATTGACAAACAATAAAAAGCAATACAAAAAAGCAAAATTGATTCAGTTTCATTTTAAAACTTTACACTTAAAGAAATTTGGTTTATTGTTTTACCCAAATGCCGCTACTCAGCTTTTGCCCATCAGGGTTAATCACTTGATAGCTGTAATTAGCTGCTGGCAAATACTCCACATCAAGTGCCATAATGTTTGCAGTTATCTTTTCATTAAGTATAATCTTGCCAGTCATATCATAAAATAGTACTTGACTGCCTAAAGCAGCGCCTTTAATACTAATTTTATCACTTGCAGGATTTGGGTAAAGACTAATACCACTGCGCAATTGCTCAGATATATTGCGAATACTAAGAGGATTTCCGTTTTCATCTAATTTAAAAATGTAAAAATCTCCTCGTGGCATCCCTAAACCTGCCGAAAATAAATCATACCCTAAAACCATAATGCCTCCATCGCTACATCCAAACAGCCCGTAAGACCGAACTGGTAATGAACCATTTTTAAAATATTTTACCCACTCTGGTTTGCCAGAAGTATCATATCTACCCACGGCAATTTTATAATCTGATCCATAATATTGATAACCACAAAAATAAATTTTGTTTTTATGTTTAATAATTGAATTGGTCGAGGTTTGTAACGATGTTGGGTCTTCGACAATAAATGGGAAACTATTTCTTTTAACTAATGATTTTGTTTTCATATTATATTTATTGAGCCCCCAAGCATACCTCACAACATCTAAATGAAAATACCTCGTTCCGACAAAAAACACATCAGGATTGACCTCCAAATGATTTGAATAAATACCTGACAATACAGTATCCGTTAGTGTAACAGGTATACCACCATAAGTATTAAAACATGGTGTACTATCCTTCAAGTTAAAATTAGTATCTAATCTTCTAATTGTTCCACCGCCGTCAGCAGTAGTTATAGAAAAATCATTAAAACCAATACCTAATCCACTAATTGAACTGGTGCGTCTCAAGGTGAAAATTGTATCGCCCTCAGTTGATTGTTTAACACAAATCCATCTTGTTTTGTTTGGGTAAAATGGGTCTGTAGAATCTATTTCTTTAAGTTTATAATTTATAGTACTATAAATACTATTTCTAATTGATATGCTGTAGTGAAAATTTGGTTCTTTTTTTAGCATGCCTGAATCAATAAGAATGTTATTTTTTAATTCAATAATATTCAAAGCCGTATCTAACTTGCAATAAAAATAATAAGACATTGAATCTACGTAATTATATTGATAACCATATATATTGATAGTAAAATCTGGATTAGCTATACAATGAGAAAGATAAATTTTAGAATTGTTCGCGACAAACCGGTGGTGCCTTAAATTGCCTAATTTGTCAGTCAAAAAAACAAAGCCAGTTGAATCCTTATTAACACGCTCGCCTGCAAAAAAATATTGTTGAGAGGGTGTCTCACAAAAGGTATTGGCATATTCGAAGCTATCCGTATTGAATGTTTTAGCTACAAAGGGTATTTGTGCATTTGAAAGCAACGAAAACAGGCAAGCAACTATTATTACGAGTGATGATTTAATATTTTGCATATAAACTAGATTACGATATGAAGTTAATTTAAAACAGCTAATAGTATGCTATTAGCTGTTTTAAATTTTTTTACATTGACATAGGACTTCCTGTAGGAGGAAAATGTTTAACAACAGGCATACTGAAAAGGTCGATAATATCAGCATATATATCCCAATTGATAGAATAATCCATTTTGGTAGTACCTCCATTTTCAGCCATAATAGAAAAATACCATAGCGACTTATTAACAGCTGTTTCTCTGCTTTTGAGTATAGTTGTTAAATGAGTTGCCGAATAATTCATTGCATTTCCAGGCACCCATTCTCCAGAACAGCTACTTGTTGACTTATATTCATATTGACCAAACATTAATGCATCATGGTCTGGAGTACAAGATAACACAGAGTTCCATGGATTACTTGGAGTGATATATTGTGAAGTCCATTTAAATGCATCCCAACCAAGAAAATATGAACTTCCATTTGCAGCAAGCATTTTTAAAGTTGTACCTCCAACACTAGCAACACCATCCACAGTGTATAGGTTGGTAGCAATATATCTCGGCCATTTAGGTGCTGGATAAACTTCAGGTTTTAACGGACCAATCCAATCTCCTTTAATGGAGCGGGCTATTTGCACATTAGCCCCATATTTATCTGAAGTAGGGTCTCCCTTTTTCGCATGTCCAGATGGGTGCGTTTCTTCTATGTACCATTCATCAGCAGTAGGAAATGTAATTCCGCTTGGTGCACCGCCCCCTGGGTAACTAATTCGGTCATGCAGTATAACAGTGTGAATTTTTAAGGTAACTGAACTATTATTTGCGCTAACTATACTAACATCAACAGCTGCAATTATTTTATCATTTGCACTGCCTGAAATGCCGTCATAAATCGGCTTAATGTGGTCAAAAACCGCCTTGAAGCCAGTAGCAGTATTTTGTATTGTCGCCTTATTATTGGCGTTTTTGCTAATTACTAAAGTATAGTCATCTGTAATTTCATTAACTAGTTCCAAGTCTTTACCGACATAGGAAAAATTAAAGCCATTTTCAAGATAGGTAACAACTTCATTATCCGAAAATTCTGAAGGAATTGTCGCTGGAACTTGAGTGCTAGGATTTACAACAAAGCTCTCAACATAATTCATAAAAGCATTACTGTTTAAAATAGCAGTCTCCGCTTCAGTTGCAGTTAAAAGCCTCGCATTACTTTTTCCACTTTTATTTGCAGTTGTGGTTGTTGGTTTTACACTTTCTTTTTTGCACGAGTGTAGGGTGCATGTTGTAGCAAGCAGTCCTGCTGCTACAATCATAAATTTTACTTTTTTCATTACTCAAATTTTAATAGACAAGAACCAGTATGGTCTCCTGCTTTTTATTTCGTGTGCAGTCACGCTTACATCGCATATTTAAAGAGCCAGCCCCTATGTAAAGCTGCCGAGATGTCTATCAAAATTTAAATCATACTTTTGCAGTATCTTAACCCTGCGATTTGGATATGATTCAAATTTGGTATCAATCTCCAGTTTGGCCATCCAGCCATTTTGCAACGAGTAGTAATAGTGAGTGAGGGGTATTAGGGTAGGCCATTTAGTTTGCCATTTTATCTCCTCGCTCCTATGCTACTTAACCCTTTGCAACCGCTTGATTGTGTTTAAATAATAATTTGACTATTGTGATACAAAATTAAAGTCGATTGATATAAGAAAAAGTATCATTTTGCGACAAAAGTATCCAAATGCGAAATGTGTTTTTTTATTATACGTTCGGGTTTGAGTATAATAATTTCCTTCTTAATTCCAAGGGCGTTAAATCAATATAGGTTTTGGTGAATTTGCAGAAAGCATTGTGGGTTGAATAACCAAGCTTTAAAGCCACTTTCTCAATTGTATCATTTTTATCCGATAGCAGACGTAAACTTTGCACAAATAAGTGATGTTTAATCATTTGCTGTGGCCCTACCTTGTAATTTTTTAGACAAGCTCTTTGTAACGACCTTGTACAGCATCCTAGCTTTGCAGCACAATATTTTATGGAAAGTTCTTTATTAAAATTATTTTTTAATAAAAGGTCAAGGAAACGGTTAGCTAGGTTAAATTGTTCTTCTGCAATCTCTATATAGGCTAAATTGGCATTGCCATAAAAACCCTCCATAATTACCCGTTTTAAATGCTCAAAAATTCCAATAATTGAATTGTTCGAGTTTAAATTTTCAATCCAATTTATAAAATCTGAATGATTATTCGGAGTAACATCCTTGTACTTTTCATAGGCAATGGCATTTAATAGTTGCCTGAATTGTTTATCAAGGACCGAGACAGAAATATCAAAACAATAATATTGACAACTCGAATTTGGGCTAATATGAA
Source organism: Chitinophagaceae bacterium (assembly GCA_039811245.1). Taxonomy (GTDB): domain Bacteria; phylum Bacteroidota; class Bacteroidia; order Chitinophagales; family Chitinophagaceae; genus Rurimicrobium. The sequence goes on from JBDHYE010000032.1 coordinate 7,871, forward strand.
ATTTGTGGTCTGGAGGAATAACATATATAGCACCAACCTGAAGCTCTTGAATGACAAAATCAATATCGAAAGAATCGGGTAATGCTATGAAAACAATCAGTTGAATGTTCTCTGTAAAGCATACACCTTGAGCATTATATGGGCTAAGGTCAGAAACCTTAAAATAGGACAGGTTTTCTGAAGAGACAGTATCCCTTGCTTCTGTGTCTGTTCGAAAATTGTGATTTATAAATTCGGGTAATTCAGGCATACTAATACTAATACTTGGACTTAGTTTTTGTTTAAACGGTTTTGTCGGAAACTATTTTGAAACAAATGAACGAAAAAAATCACAAAATATTACTAAGTAATTATTTCTGAAATACTATGTCTATTAGAAGGTATAAAAAATATTTACATTCAAAATATGTCGTATTAATTATTTTTTACCAATTTTATTCGATTCACAAAACAGAACCCTCATTTTACAAAACAAATCATAGTATAAGTCGACGGTATTATTTATGAAGGATCAAAGGTGTATGATATTTATATATCTAATGCGGGAGAGTTTATTGGGAAGAAATTTAAAGTCGTTTACGATAAAGAAAATTTTGAAAATAACCAGCTGCTATTAACAAGAGAAGACTTTAAATTATTTGGGTTAGATTATCCCGATAGTTTGAATTGGGTTGATTCCTTTATTTTTAAATAATGGAGGGGTATATATCCATTGGTTATACGCCACATGAAGCTTGAATTAACATCGGGGCAAATATATCTTTTAAAGATAATTGGTGCGCCTCTAAGTGGTCAAAATAGTATATTTGGACGTGGCGTGTCCGTGACAACATCAAAACCTACAATTAGCCACAAAAAAAGCCATAACTTGCAGCTACGAAATATACCGTAAATTCGTTTCCGGTTCTTTGACAATTGAGCGTACAACACTACATGTAAGTGACGATGGTAATGTATCAATCTTGTTGGTGGCAGGTTTTGCAAGTATAAAATAATGAAAATCAACAGTAAAATTTTGAACAGCAAAAAAGTGAGATGGAGATTAATCCATCTCGCTTTATTTTTGCGCCAAAAAGCGGGCGGTAATGCAATCAAAATTTTTCACGTGTATCAAAGTTGTTGGTGAAGTGATGAAATACCCTTCCAGTATGGGTTTCGTTCTTTGAAATGATGGTTTCGTAAAAGTCAATTGCGCCACGTGTCCTTTTCTGGCTAGGCGAAGGCAAAAAAAGAGACAACGTGGCCGACGGCTCGCGCACACGGGCAACCGCACATTTGTGGTTTAATTACACACAAAGCCCTTAACGGAGAAATAGTACAAGGCACTCAAGAAAAGTTGATAAGCAAAGAGCTTTTCTTGAAAGTAAATGGTATTGTCAGCCAAAGAAAGCAAGGCTACAAGATTAATGAAATTAATGATGAAGTACCGCTTAAGCGTTTTATCAAATGTGACAATTGTGGACAATACTTACGAGCTTATCAAGCCTATAAAAACAAAAAATACTATTACA
>JBDHYE010000033.1:0-9365 GCA_039811245.1 Chitinophagaceae bacterium
CAGCAGGCCTTACTCCTATAGACTCTTTAAGTAAAATACATAGTGGTATAGGTACGAATTACATTGTTTCTAAATTAGACTCTACTGTTACCCAAGATTGTGGTATTGGAGTAGTGTTTAAAATAGATTCACTTAGAGCCGGTGATAGTACAAAGTTTTCTTACGCATATGTGCTTAGTACCGCCGATGTGGACTCTGCATTTGAAGAATTAAAACCCATGCTAGCTGCCGATGGGAAAACGCATAACTCTGGTGATACGATTGTAGCTTGCGCAGGAGACGAACTGGATATTGAAATACTAGATGGCGATTATTATGATTGGCATTGGAGTCCTTATTCAGGTTTGAGTGATACAGTGGGTGCTCGTTTAAAACTCACAGTAGGCACTACGATTACCACTTATACTGCTACCGCTTTTAATCTTGCTTGTCCTATTGAGCCAATTACGATTACAATAAAACCAATATTAAATCCAGATATGCCTAAGGTAAGTGGTCCGGTTTATTATTGTCAAAATGATGTAGCAGCTAAGCTTACAGCTACTCCTACTGGTTCTTCAGTGCTGAGATGGTATTATAACCGTACAGGAGGCACTCCGTATAGTTCTTTAGTACCCTATACTAATGTGGTAGGTGCTAGATACTATTATGTTAGCCAAGTAAGTGGTTCTTTGTGCGAAAGTTTGAGAGATTCTATATTAGTAATCACAAGAGCCCTACCTACTTTAGATTCTTTTAAAGTTACAGATTTAAGTAATTGTAAAGCTGATGATGGTACGATTACTTTCCAAACAGATTCTGCAAATGCTGTTTATACTTTAGAATATGATTATAATGGTACTCCTGTTATAAAAACTATAGTAACTGATGCTAGTAAAAAATATAAACTTAGTGGGCTAAAAAGTGGTAATTACTCTTATTTTGTTATTACCAACTCTTATGGTTGTAAAAGTGCTGCCTACTTTGGGCCTGTAGTAGTTAAAGAGCCTACCCCTCCTGGCCCTCCTATTACTAATGATGGTCCAAAATGTATTGGTGATACGGTACATTTTAATGCACCTATGATAGCTGGGGCTACTTATAGTTGGAAAGGGCCTGGTGGCTTTACCTCAACAGATAGAAATCCTAGTTTGCTTGTTACTGAAGGTACTTCTGGGACATATACCTTAATTGTAACTGTTGAGCCTTGCCAATATACTCCTTCAACTACAAAATTTGAAATTAAACCAACTCCTAAAAAACAAAAATTCTTCTCTCCTTATAAAGTATGTGAGTCGGATAACTTAATAGTAGATATCGTAAAAGAAAGTATTACTACAGATTATGTGTGGACGGGTGAGAATCTTACACAGTCTAATCAAGCGCTTACTATTCCGAGTATTACTTTTGCACAAGCAGGTGCTTACATTTTGACGGCTACAAGTGAATATGGCTGTGTGGCAAAAGACACCATTGAGGTAGTGGTATCACCCCGTATCGCCTTACAATTACCTGCCGATACAGCGATATGTAAAGGCGATAGCATTTTGCTCTATGCCCAAATCAATACGGGTACGGTAAGTTGGTCGCCTATAAAAGGCCTTAGCGCTCCAGACAATGCCTATACCAAAGCTGCACCAGATAGTACGACAACTTATACCGCTTTAGTAAAATCAGGCACAAGCTGCCCTGATACTAGTGCAACAGTTACCATTAACATTATTCCTACGCCTAGCGTAAGAGGTTATGACACTACCGTAAGAATGAATATCCCTTATACGATTACACCATTCTATGGTCAAGATGTAGTACGTTGGGAGTGGCTGCCTACCGATAGTTTGAGCTGTGCAGATTGTGCCCAGCCGGAGTTTAACTCTAACCGTATGATGAGCTACATTGTAAAAGCTTACAATAAAGAAGGCTGTTATGGTACCGCTGCCGTGAATATTAAAGTGTTCTGTGATGGTGCAAACCTTACCATGCCCAATGCCTTTACCCCTAATGGCGATGGCAATAACGACATCTTCTATGTAAGAGGTACTGGCTTTAGTGTAAAAACATTTGCGATTTACAACCGCTTAGGCGAGGAGGTATTCCGTAAAGAGAACTTCTTACCCAATGACCCTAAATATGGTTGGGACGGTACTTTCAAGGGCGCAGCCATTAGCGATGCTGCGGGTTTTGTGTATATGATTGAACTAGTATGTTATAACAGTAGCAATACCCCCGAAATCTTGAAAGGTTCTGTATTGATGATTAAATAAATGCGCTTAAAATGAAGCAGAGAGCGTCTAGAGCTACAATGGGCGCAAGCGCTCTCTGCTTTTCTTTTACTAACCGCACCACTCAAGCCAAATTGTTCTAAAGATGAAAAGAATATTAGCCTTACTAAGCCTTGCTGCTCTGCTGCCTTCTACACTACAGGCACAAGATGCGCACTACTCTCAATATTTTGTAGCCCCATTATCGGTAAATCCTGCCCTTACGGGTTTTATGGACGGTACTGCAAGAGCGATGCTGAACTATCGCAGCCAATGGGCTAGTGCCAATAATGCATTTACCACCACTACTGCCTCTGCCGATGGCATTATCTTACAGAGTAAGATACCACAAGGCGACCGCCTAGGTATCGGTATTATGGCCATGAGCGACAAAGTAGCCGATGGTCTTATGCAAAATAACTATGTGGCCGTAGGAACTGCCTACCACAAAGCACTAGACCAAGAAGGACATTATAGCTTAGGTGTAGGTTTTCAAGCTACCTATGCACAAAGAAGTATTGATGGCTCTAAGATTATCCTCAACGACCAGCTAGATCGTTTTGGGCAGTTTAGCCTAAGCTCAACCGATGCAGCAAAGGGAGTGTCTAATCTAAGGCGCAACTATTTAGATGTAGCTGCAGGAATCTTATTTAAAGCACGTATCAATGAGCGCAACCAGTTTTATTTAGGGGCATCTGCTTACCACTTGGCAAGACCAAAAGTAACCTTTATGGATGCGGTACAATTATATGTACCGCTTAGATTGACCTTTAATGGTGTATATGAAGCTAAATTGGGCGATATGGTAAGTTTAAGTTTGTTAGGGTTATATACCCAACAAGAAGCTGCCTCAGAGCTTACTGCTGGAGCTATAGCTACCATAGGTAGAAGCTACAGAGAGTATGACCCTACGCCTATATTTTATGCAGGCTTATTGTACCGCAACCAAGATGCTTTTATACCTTATGTAGGTGTAGAACATTGGGATGTACGCTTAGGCTTTAGTTATGATTATAACGTTTCTGCACTAAGCGCCGCTACGCGTGGACAAGGAGGCATGGAGATTTCATTACAGTATTTGTTACGCATACCGCCCAATAAAAAGATACAATACCTCTGTCCTAACAATCCTAAGTTTTAAGACAAACAATCAAAACATAAACATATCAAACCCCTTAATACCAGCTGGTGTTAAGGGGTTTTTAGATGAGTGGAAAATTTAAAACCAATTAGTAATATAATTTCAAGTAGTTAAGCACTGAATTTATAAAATAAGTGTCATTAGCTACATAAAAAAAACCTCTTTGAAGAGGCTCAAAGAGGTTTTAATTTTTAAAAGATTGTAAGTTTATTTTGCTATTGTAAAACTACCGTATTTTACCATAAGCGTATCGTTAAGGTTACTACCAGTAAACTCAAAACGACCAATATAATACTCTGCATTATCATCAAGAATATGCAATACTCCAGTGATAGAGGTATAGTCTCTGCCCGCTACAGTGATTTTTACAGAGTTACTATCTGTTTGTTGTGCACTACCTTGATATAGAGGGTATGTACCTTTACCTTTATAATTGTTAATAAACATATTCAGAGAGGTAGGGTTTGTTTTGTACTCTGAACCAATAAAGCGTACAGAGTTTCTAAACGGTATTTCAGCATAAATTTTACCGGGTGCAGCATTCCAAGTAGTAGGAGAGTCTGCAGAGCTTCTTTGATAAGTAGCAGACATTGATTTACTAGTATAGTCAGAATCAGATGTTTCTTTTTTACAAGCAGAAAAAGCCACTAAGGCAACAGCAGAAAGCGATAATATTAATTTGCGCATTTTAAGTGTATTTTTTACAGTTCGTAAATGTAGTAAAAAAGAATTTATTTTTCAAAGTTCTTTTTCATTTCTTCTTATTTGAAGCATTATTTGTTCTCATTTTTAATGATTTCTAGTTTTATAAACCTATGTTTTGTCAATTATAATCCTTTTAAAATTTCAGTATTTTCATTTATTTAATGAACAGTTTTCTTTTAAAACCTAATTTGATTCCTTTAGATTAACAAATACTTATAGTTGCATTACTAAATTGATGAGCACTTCAAAACGATTAAGTACTAACTTGCAATCATCTATTTTTTTAAAACAAAAAATACAATGGAACAAGAAGTTTTTACAACTATTAATCCAGCTACGAACCTGCCCCTCGCTACTTATCCTATTTATTCTACTCAAAAAATTAGAACAGCCTGTCTTAATGCCGAAAAAGCCTTTAAAGCATGGCGTACTACTAGTATAAAAGAACGGAGCTTATTGTTACAACGTATAGCTTCAATAATCCTTCAAGATATCAATAACTATGCAGCATTGGCTAGCCAAGAAATGGGAAAACCTCTTGTTCAAAGTATTGCCGAGCTCGAAAAATGCGCTATGACCCTAGAGTATTATGCACTTAATGGACCACATTTTTTGCAAGATCAAACAGTAGAAGCGGCTATGCGCAAAAGCTATGTGAGCTATCAACCCCTTGGTGTAGTTTTAGCCATTATGCCTTGGAATTATCCCTATTGGCAAGTGTTTAGAGCTTTAGGGCCAATCTTGATAAGTGGTAATGCTATGCTGCTGAAACATGCTGCTAATGTGAGTGGCACCGCAATAACTATTGAAAAAATTTTAAAAAGAGCTCAAGCACCCAAACATTTATTTCAAAGCCTTATAGTAGCCAATAATGATGTTGAAGCACTCATTGCTGCACCCGAAGTTAAAGCACTCACTTTTACCGGAAGCACACAAGTGGGGCGTATCTTAGCGGCTACCGCAGCAAAATATCTTAAAAAACAAGTTTTAGAATTAGGAGGTAGTGATGCTTATATTATATGCGAAGATGCAGCCCTTGACCAAGCTGTAGATGCCTGCTATGAAGCCCGCTTCGTGAATAGTGGTCAAAGTTGTGTAGCTGCCAAAAGATTGATAGTCCATAAAAATATCCGTAAAGAATTTGAAGCCCGTTTAAAAGCTAAAATTGAAAACACTTGTTATGGTGACCCTTTTGACCCATTATCTAAAATAGGGCCAATGGCAAGGATAGATTTAAGAGATCAACTACATAAACAAGTTATAGCAAGCATTGAGGCTGGTGCGCAATTATGTTGTGGCGCTTATATCCCTAAACAAGAGGGCGCTTTTTATCCTCCTACTTTATTAACTAAAGTTAAAAAAGGTATGCCTGCTTATCACGAAGAGCTTTTTGGACCTGTAGCTGTGATTATCGAAGCAAAAGATGAAGCTCAAGCGATTCGTATTGCCAACGATACGGAATACGGTTTGGGAGCTGCGGTTTTTTCTAAAGATAAAAAAAGAGCAGAACAGATTGCCCGTAATGTACTCGAAGCGGGTTCTTGTTTCGTGAATGCCAGCGTACACTCCGATCCTAGATTACCTTTTGGTGGTATAAAAAATAGCGGATATGGTAGAGAATTATCTTATTTTGCCTTACACGAATTTGTAAACATTAAAACCGTAGCCATAAAATAAAATTATGCAAAACATCATTCAACCCCGATTACAATTTTTAGCCCTTGGCGATTCTTATACCATCGGTGAGCAAGTAGCCTATGAAGATAATTTTCCTAATCAATGTGCTCAAATGCTGCGCCAGAAAGCGATTTCGATAGCAGACCCTAAAATAATCGCTCAAACTGGTTGGACAACCGATGAACTCCTTGCTGCTTTGCCAGAAGATCTAAGCCAAGAAAATTACGAAATAGTAAGTCTCTTAATAGGGGTCAATAACCAATATCGAGGACGGAGTGTTGAGAATTATGCACAAGAGTTTCAACAGTTATTAAATATTGCACTAGCATGTACTAAACAGACCCCTTCAAACTTATGGGTACTCTCTATCCCCGATTGGGGTGGTACGCCTTTTGCCGCCGATAAAGATGCCCAACAGATAAGTCAAGAAATAGATGCCTTTAATCTTTGTGCCCAAAATATTTGCCATCAAGCACAAGTTGCTTTTTTAGACATAACAAGCAGTACCCGTAAGCATGCTAAACTAGCCGAATACCTTGCCCCAGACGGCTTACACCCATCGGCTTTAGAATATACTATTTGGGCAAAACAATTAAGCGATAGTATTGAAAAAAACACTTAAATAAGTCCCTTTCATTTTTTTATAAGTCTTTATACTTGATAAGAGTTTAGTTTTTTTTGGGGCCTGCTACGCACCGCGCTATCCGCTGCTACTCCTCGCTTCGTTGCACTTCGCTGTGGGGTATCCGCTACTATCGCTGGCCCAAGTCCTACTGCCTGAAATGCTTTATAGTATTGAGATTTGTAATGTTTATGATTTTTTAATTAGCCCTTTATTTTGAATCTTGCTTTAACGAATAATAAATTTATGCTACCTAAAGACTAATTTGCTATGGTGTGCTTACTACATTACTTGCTTTGCTTTCATTCCATAGTCGGTCTAAACTACATACTACATATTGATAATTGTGGGCTTGATTTGATACTGGGTCTAAGTAGAAATTTTCTTGACTAATAGCAATTAAATTTTCACTGTTTTGAAGATCTATTTTTTCACCTTTTTCAAAGCGGTAAATACTATAACGTACTTTTTGGTTTGCATCTTTTACGGCTTGCCATTCTAGTTTAACGTTATTTTTATCTTTTGAAATGCTTAATAATTGAGGGGTTTCGGGTGCTTTAGCTTCTAACCAAGGCATGGTTGGGATTAAGGCTATTGTTTTAAATACTCGCTGGCTAAGACTATCGCTTAAGGCACTAGGGATTTTATCAAAACTCGAACTGCTATAAAATACAACCCCTGAATTGTTACTTTGCGCTCTGATGGCTGCTATTTGTTTTAATATTTCGTGAGGTCCTTGCCATACCACAGCTTTTGATTCTGCCATACGATATACTCCTAAACCATAGTACATGTGCCGTTGGTAGCGATGTTTTTCCCACCAAGGTAGTAATACTTCAAAAGCTGCTGCTTTGTGACCGTGCTCCCAATAGAGTTGGGGTAAACAATAATCTAGCCAGCCTTTTCGTTGCCATAGTAAGATGTCAGAGTAGAGGTCGTCATAACAGGTCTGTCCTCCTCTAGTAGCGCTCCCCTCGGAGTCTTTTGACTGGTTGCGCCATACTCCAAATGGACTAATACCAAACTTGACATAGTTTTTTAAACTTTTAATATTTTGGTATAGGTTGGACACAAAATTATTAACATTGTTTCTTCGCCAATCGTCTTTATTGGCAAAGCCATCTTTAAATCGGTTGTAGCTGGCATAGTCACCAAACTCTTGCCCCGCAATACGATAAGGATAAAAATAATCGTCAAGATGCACACCATCAATGTCATAACGTTTTACTACATCAAGAATCACTTGTGTAACATATTCACGAGCCTCTGGCAAACCCGGGTCAAGATAACTTTTACCACCATAAGAGATAATCCAGTTAGGGTGCTCGCGGGTTACGTGTTGGGCAGGGTTGGGGTTTTTCTTGCTATCGGTTAAGGCTCTAAAAGGGTTAAACCAAGCATGCAATTCCATATTTCTTTTATGGCATTCGTCAATGGCAAATTTTAAAGGGTCGTAACTCGGAAAAGGGCCTTGTCCCTGCTTACCAGTTAGGTAGCGGCTCCAAGGCTCTATGCTCGATGTATAAAAAGCATCGGCGGCAGGGCGCACTTGTAAAAACACAGCATTGAGTCCTCTCTCTTGAAAACGATCTAAGATTTTGATGAGTTCCTGCTGTTGCTGGATACTAGGTAAGCCCGGTTTTGATGGCCAATCAATATTGGATACGGTAGCAATCCATGCTGCTCTAAACTCTCTTTTGGGTGCTTTGTTTTGACCTATACAGAATAAAGGGATCAATAAAAATAAGAGGGTCTTAAAAAAAATCATTGTACTTTAAAAATCGGATTAACTATTGGGGGTATTGATGTCTAAAATTTATTTCATGCATTCCTTATCGAGATACTCAACATGAATATTTTAGTTTCAACAACCAATGTGCAAGATAGGATTTATAAATGGGCTTGCCAATATGTAAACACAATGTTTTTAAATAAATTAAAACATAAAAAAAGCGATAGGTGCTAATAAGAGCGCCTATCGCTTAACGATATTTTTAGGAAACTTTATTTGACTATTTTAATGCAAGTTCTAAAACTTCTTTCATTTCATCTACATAATAGAACTGTATGCCTTTTATAAAATTAGGATTGATTTCTTCAACATCTTTTTCGTTACGGCTACAGAGAATGATATGTTTTACACCAGCTCTTTTGGCGGCTAATATTTTTTCTTTAATACCACCTACGGGCAATACTTGTCCTCTAAGTGTGATTTCTCCAGTCATTGCAAGATGGTTTTTGAGTTTTTTACCACTTAATAAACTTGCCAAAGCACTTAATATAGTAATACCAGCGCTAGGGCCATCTTTAGGTACGGCACCTTCGGGTACGTGTAGATGGATATTCCATTCATCAAAAGCACTTTCGGCTATACCATATTCACTAGCATGGGCTCTTAGATAAGACAATGCTGTACTGGCACTCTCTTTCATTACATTGCCTAGATTGCCGGTCAATGTTAATCCACCTTTACCTTTACTTTTATTGGTTTCAATAAAAAGGATTTCTCCACCCACTGATGTCCATGCAAGACCAATAGCTACTCCAGCGGGTAAACCTTTTTTATATACATCATTACTGAATTTTGCTTTACCAAGTATCTGTACAATTTTTTCAGAATTTATTTGTAGGTTCACTTTTTGCTCTAAGGCGATATCTTTTGCAATATTGCGCATAATGGCTGCAATAAGGCGTTCTAGCTCACGTACACCGCTTTCACGGGTATAGTCTTGAATAATCTGTTGGATAATTTTATCAGAAAATTTCAAGGCTACTTTTTCTATCCCATGCATTTCTTTTTGCTTGGGTAAAAGGTGTTTTTTAGCTATTTCAGTTTTCTCTTCGATACTATAGCCACTCAGTTGAATGATTTCAAGACGGTCTCTCAAAGCGGGTTGTATGTCCTGAAGGCTATTGGCTGTAGCTACAAATAAAACTTTAGAGAGGTCAAACTCTAGTTCAAGATAGTTGTCGTAAAAAC
>JBDHYE010000034.1:0-8883 GCA_039811245.1 Chitinophagaceae bacterium
AAAAGAGCTTTGGTTCATTAGAGGCTTTAAAAGAAAAAGTAAATGCTGCTGGAGCTACACGTTTTGGTAGTGGCTGGGCATGGTTATGTGTGAATGATCAAAAAGAATTATCAGTATGCTCTACACCGAACCAAGATAACCCGCTTATGGATATTGCAGAATGTAAAGCAACTCCCATCTTAGGGTTTGATGTTTGGGAACATGCCTACTATTTAAAATATCAAAACAAACGTGCCGATTATTTAGCCGCACTATGGAGTGTTGTAAACTGGGACGCAGTAAGCCAAAACTATGAGGCAGCATTAAAAGCCTAACTGCTTTTATTTGAAAGGCTTCGTTGCTAGATGTTATCTTAACGAAACCCTTTATTCTAAAACCAAACTTTGGGTTCTTATAAAACTCAAAGTTTGGTTTTACTTTTTATGGTGCTTTTTGAAAATTTAATGTATTGACATTGCCCTTATCGTCAATAAATTTCAACCAATAAGTACCACTAGCCAAATGGCTTGTTGAAATACTAAAATAGTCGTTACCTCTAAATAATGTTTGGGTCTGTTCAAACAGCACACGCCCTTGTAGGTCTATACATTGCACTAACAGCTTATTGGAATTGAGATTCTTAACTTGGATATTTAAAAGCCTTTGAGTGGGATTCGGAAATAAAACGATATTCGGTTGATCCACTAATGCATCAACCGTGTTTAATCGCTGACTGCTGTTGTTTTTTGAAATAATAAGATATTCTGGGTCAATCAAAGCCGTATCGGCAATGAAATCTATCGGAACATGGATCAATTCATTTTGAGCAGTAGCATTAATAATTACGGTTTGTTCTTTTTGAGCATTTTTAAAAACAATAGGAATAGCTACATCAAAAAAAGAAACTGAATTATGTGAACATTCTTGGCGGATTTTTAATGCTATAGAATTATTGCCAGTTTGTACCCACCTTAAATGGATACTAGGGTACCCCTCACCTTCATACCATTGTCTGAAAAATGAATCTAACGATTGTTTAGAAGTGGCTTCTAAATGGCGTTTCAAATCTGCAGTAGTGGCATAAGCATAGGCCAAATTACTATCCTTTAAATAATTTTGAACGCCTTTTAAAAATGCTTCATTGCCTAATTTCAAACGGAGCATATAGAGCAATCTTGAACCTTTGGAATAAGTTAATTGTCCGCTAAAAATTCTATTGACCGAACTTGTATCATCTACTTTTACAGAGCCATTGGCTGTAGCTGTTACTGCGGCTACTTCACTTTTACGATAGCTTATAGTACTCTCAGGGTGCTTTGACTCCATGTATAGATTTGCTAAGAAGGTAGCGAAACCTTCATTTAACCATATATCTTGCCAAGAGGCACAGGTTATTTTATCTCCAAACCATTGGTGTGCCAGTTCGTGTGCCGAAAGATTTTCGCTGGTATTTTTCACAAAAGAGTTTGTTTGATGCTCCTCTCCACCATTCCAACTAAATTCTGTATGACCATATTTTTCATTGATAAATGGATACTCTCCAAAGAGCTGATGAAAAAGCTGCATGGCTTCAATAGCAGCATAAGAACCTTTTCTAAAATTCAATTCAGACTCAGGATAGCAAAAGGTTTGAAAAGGTAATGTTTTATTTCCAAGGGCAATGCTGGTATCAAATCTTACATAATTGGTTACTGCCATACAGACTAAATAACTTGTTATAGGATAGCGATGTTTAAAATGGGTGCTCCGTGTAGAATCATTAATCAAAACATTTTCTATTAACAATCCATTTGACACGCCAGTAAATGCTTTAGGACAAGTAATGTAAACATCTATTGAATCAATTTTATCAGAGAGGTTGTTATTACAAGGCCACCAATCAGAGGCACCATAGGGTTCACTTAGTGTCCACATAATAGGTACACCCTTATGTGAACCTGTAGTAATGGACCCAAAACCACTGCTAGTGGGAGTACCTTGATATTGAATACTAATAGAATCAAGCTCATTGGCTGCCAAAGGCTTTTCTAATTGAATATGAATTAAATCTTTGGAACGGGTATAGCTTAATACTTTTGAATGTTGGAGGATCGTGTCTATCTTTAATTTATCAGACAAGTGAATATTAATGTTTTGCGTGTTCTTATTCACTTTAAAATATAAGCACACCTTACCCCTAATGTATAGTACAGCAGGGTCAACACGCCATTCCATTCTAGCATAGACTACATTAATATTAGAATCAATATAGGTTTGTCTTAAAAATGCATTTTGTTTTCTGACAAAATGTTGTTGCTCTTGCTGTGCAATAGAGAGCGCCTGTTTACACACATAATCCTCTTGTGAATAGCCAATAAAAGGTACTAGGCTAAATACAAAAATTAGTAATGGATAAAAGAGGGTTTTAGGTATTAACATGTCTGAATAGGTAAAATTTAAGACTTCAAAATAAAAATGAATTCAAATATAAAAAAGTAAAAACAGAAAATTCAATTTTTATAATATAAGATTATGGAATTTTAGCTTATCGCAGTTTTGTTATAACAAATAAATAAATTTTAAAAATCGAGATTTCAGTTTGCGAATTGGAATTAAGCTTGAATTTTAAATTTAAAAAAGCTTTTCAGAAAATGGGGTGATATGCCTAATAATTACTTACTTTTGTTGCTTACCTTATATTCAAATATATTTTTTACTTACAGTTCCACTCTTAATAATTGACATGCGATTAAGCTGCCTGATTTTTATATTTTTAATACTTATTTCAAATATTACTTTTGCTCAAAATTCACGTTCAGAGCTTGAACAAAGACGTAAAAGCATATTAGAGTCGTTAAAAGCCAGTCAGAGCCAATTAGAAGCTACAAAATCTGATCGCAAAGCCAATATGAGTCAATTAAAGGCGTTGCAAGCTAAAATCAATACACGTGAAAAATTAATTGCCAATATCAATCAAGAGATAGAACATCTCAATAAAAACATTCAAAACTCGAATCAAGAAGTAGAAGTAATGAAAAAAAATCTTCAACTTCAAAAACTACGTTATGCGCAATCTATACGCTATGCTTATACCAATAGAAGTAACTATAACACACTTACTTTTATAATTTCTGCACAAGATTTTAATGAAGCGCTAAGGAGGTTAAAATATTTAAAGAAATATAGAGATTTTAGAAAAAACCAAGTCAGTACGATTAAAAATACTCAAACACAATTAGTACAAAAAATAGGCAGTTTAAACGAAACCAAAAACAGTAAAGGGCAATTATTAAATACAGAGCAACAACAAAACAGTAGTTTACTAGCTGAAAAAACAGAAACATCTAAAATAGTAGATGAACTAAAAGGTCGTGAAAAGGAGTTGGCTGTAGATATTGAAAATAAGAAAAAAACTACCCGCAGGTTAGATAATGCTATTAGCGAAGCGATACGAAAAGAAATAGAAATAGCCCGTAAAAAAGCTGAAGAAGAAGCCCGTAAAAAAAGATTGGAAGAGGAACGAAAAGCGGCAGCCTTAGCAGCAGCTAAACAAGCTAAAGAAAACGATGCCAATGTATATGGTACAGGTCCTAATAAGGTAACATTAGCAGGCGGTGCTAAGTACGATTTACCCAATAATCCTTCTACAACTAATACTACAACAACTAAAAACAATACAAGCAAAAAGCCAGAAGAAAGCAATTTTAAACCTGTAGCTACTACTGTAAACACTAATGCTGCTACACACAGCAATAAAAATAATTATGTACCAGTTACAACCCCTGAGGTCTCAGCACTATCTAAAGAGTTTGAAGCGAATAGAGGGCGCTTACCTTGGCCGGTTAGTAGCGGCGTAATAGTAGATCCTTTTGGTAAACATAAACATGCCATTGCATCAAGAGTTGAAATCGAAAATAACGGTATTGATATCCAAACGCAGCAAGGTGGTAAAGCCCGTGCAGTATTTGAAGGTAAAGTAACTACCGTAATGGGTTTACAAGGTATTGGTCAAACAGTTATTATTAATCATGGTGCTTATTTTACCGTGTACTCAGGCTTAAAAGACGTACAAGTAAAAGTAGGTGAAACCGTTGATACAAAACAAATTTTAGGTACCGTAAATAATAATGAAGATGGGGCACCGGTTATGAATTTCCAAGTATGGAAAGGGGCCAATAAAATGAACCCCAGTAGCTGGATCAGCCCAATGTAATACTCCACAAATCAGCATCAATATGTCTCAAAATAATCGTTACAATTTAAGAGGTGTTTCTGCCCAAAAAGAAGATGTACATCAAGCCATTGCAAAATTAGATAAAGGCTTATACCCAAATGCTTTTTGTAAAATCTATCCCGACTATTGGGCTAATGACCCCAGCTATTGCAATATCATGCACGCCGATGGTGCAGGCACTAAATCTTCTTTAGCCTATATTTATTGGAAAGAAACCGGCGATTTGAGCGTGTGGAAAGGCATAGCCATTGATTCCATTGTGATGAACATTGACGATATGCTCTGTGTAGGTGCCGTAGGTCCCTTTACTTACTCCTCCACTATTGGTAGAAACAAAAACTTAATCCCTGCCGAGGTGATTTCTGCTATTATTAATGGTAGCCAAGATTATTTTAACCTACTTAAAAGTTACGGTATTGAGGTGCATTTTATGGGCGGTGAAACGGCCGATGTAGGCGATGTGGTACGTACCATTATTGTAGATGGAACAATGAGCTGTAGAATGCCCAGAGAACAACTCATCACTACAGACAAGATTCAAGAAGGTGATGTAGTAGTCTCTTTTGCCAGTTACGGACAAGCCACTTACGAACAAGAGTACAATAGCGGTATGGGCAGCAATGGACTTACCAGCGCAAGACACGAAATGCTTTCAAAAATCTACAAACAAAAATACCCCGAAAGCATTGACCCCAATACACCCGATGAAGTAGTATATAACGGAAAATACTTAATAAGCGATGCTACGGAAACCCCTTTAAACATTGGCAAACTAATCCTCTCCCCTACCCGTACTTATGCTCCTTTAATCCTTCAAATCATTAAAGAGCATTTTGAAAAAATACATGGTATCATACATTGTAGTGGAGGCGGACAAACCAAAATATTGCACTATTTACCTAAAAATTTAAGGGTAGTAAAAAATAATCTTTTGCCCATACCGCCTTTATTCCAATACATTCAAGCTGCTGCACAAACTGATTGGAAAGAAATGTATCAAGTATTTAATATGGGTCAACGTTTAGAAGTCTATACCGATGCCACTACTGCAGAAGCCTTAATTAAAATAGCACAATCATTTCATATAGACGCGCAAGTATCTGGCTATGTATGTGCTGCTAAGGCTAAAGAGGTGCTGATAGAAAGCGAAAAAGGAAGTTTTTTATACCAATAAAATGAATAGGCTAGCTATTTACTTTCGAAAACGGTAAATAAAACCAATGCGACTGCTGCTCAAACTAATGTCGTAATGAAGTCCTTTATCGGTAATATTCCCAATGCGTGTATGGTAGTAATTTAAAATACCCATTTGACATTCTATTGCAAAATTACGTGATAGCGGTATATTAATACCCGGACTCAAATTGAGTTCATAAAAATTGTGGTTGGTATATTGATGTCTGTTCGTAATGGGGTCGGTAAATCTTGAACGACCGCCCCCTACTTCTGCCAAACCCTCTACAAATATTGAAATCCGTTGAGATGCTCCCAAGGGCCAATAGTAACGAGCAAATAAACGAGTACTTAAATTATTCTCTTTATATTGATAACGATTACTCACATAGCGATAACCAATACCAAAACCTACCATCACATGGTTTTGAATCATAAAACCAATACCCGGGCGAAAATTAAAGAGAAAGCTTCTATTACCTAAGCCCATATTGGCATTACCTAATATTGCAACATCGCCTTTATTAAAAAATGCCTGACTAAATTGATTCGGTTGTGCTTTTAACGGCGCAACGCTTATTGCCACTATAGCAAGTGTTAAAAGCCATTGATTCCATCTATTTTTCATAAGCTTTAATGTGATTATTTAAGGTGCTACAAATTGTTCTGCTAGTGCAGTAATTTCAAAATCGTTCATTGTGATCATGGCCATTTTAGCCATAACATTTTCTACCAAAGCATCAGGACAAGATGCTCCAGAGGTAATCATAATTTTAATTGGATTCTTTTGTGGTAAAAAAGCACTTGTTAAACAGTCTTCTTTAGTACGCCAATTATAATGACTAATATGCTGTGCATCGATCAAGCAGCTTTCATCGTTGATATAATAGGTAGGTAGTTTATCTTCGCATAATTCTACCAGATGCGATGTGTTAGAACTGTTATACCCTCCTATAACCAGCGCCAGATCAGCATCTTCTTTAAGCATACCTTTTACAGCACTTTGATTATCGTTAGTAGCATAGCACAGCGTGTCGCGTGTTTCTGCTACTCTTTTTTGAGCTTGATCGCCTTCACTAACATAATGTTGTAAAACACATTGCTTGAGATAATCGGCTATGGCTTGTGTTTCACTAGCCAGCATGGTGGTTTGATTGACAACTCCTATCCGTTCTAAATCTTTATGCACATCAAAACCTTCAGAGTATTGCCCTTCAAAGGTTTTGTAAAAAGTATCTAAAGGTTGTTCTTGTTTAATATAAGCCGCTAATAGCTTAGCTTCTGCCATATCTTTAATCACCAAGGTAGCTGTGTGCACCTTGCTGTGTGAGAATGTAGCCTTGGTTTCTTCATGATTGGGTTTGCCATGTACAATTATCGTATAGCCTTCCTGCCCTATTTTTTCTGCACGGTTCCATACTTTTTCTACAAAGGGGCAAGTGGTTTCATAGGTAGTAGGTTCAATACCTTTGCTACGCAGTAAGGCCTCCATTTCTAAGCTGGTACCAAATGCCGGAATAATAACAATATCTTCAGGGTAAATACTATCCCAATCTAACAGCATATTGCCTTTGGTATCCATAATAAATTGTACCCCTAGTGCTTGCAGATCGGCATTCACCTTAGGGTTATGAATCATTTCGCTTAATAAAAATATCCGCTTACCCGGATTCTCTTCTATAGCTCTAAACGCTATTTCAATCGCATTTTCTACCCCATAACAAAAACCAAAATGTCTTGCCAAAATAAATTCTATACTCCCCAACATAATCCGTGTAGGACTAAAATCTTTCTTTAATTTATCTTGACTTTTGCGCTGTTGCTTTATAGCCGTTATTAAGGCACTTCTATAATGCAAGGGTACATTAAACGATTTCATAAACAGGACAGGATACCTTTATAATTTTAAGTACAAAACTAATCTTATCTTTTAGTAATAAGCGTTAATAAAAACATTAAAATACCTCTTTAAAGATTGAACCGCTATTTCAAAAACTAATTTTCAACCACAAGACTCTCTGCATTAGCACCTAAATCCAGCAGCATTTTTGAGATATCGCTTACAAAGGTTTTAGGCCCACAGATATAAAAGAACTGACTAAAATCTTTTATAGCAGCAATTAAAAAGTTGCGGTCTATCCTATTGTAACCAAAACCAATTTTATTCTCGTGAGAGAAAAAAGGAATTAAATCTGTTTTCAACATTTTTTGTAGCTCTTGAAACAAGATCACATCTTCTACGGTATTGTTAGAATAAATGAGTTTGTTCCCTCTAAGTTGGTTTTGTTTATACAACTGTCTGATTATTGCAATAAAAGGAGTAACTCCTGCGCCACCAGCCAAAAATACTCCTGGACCTTTGTAACTTATCGCTCCAAAAGGCGCTGTGAGCAACATTTCTGCTCCGGCATTGGTCTTACCCATCTCAAAACTCATACCCTTATTCTGAGGATAGATTTTAATCAAAAACTCCAGATAGTTTTGATCCATCAGATTGGTAAATGAGAAAGAACGGCTAGTAGTATCCCAACCAGGCTTGTTAATCGCCAATTGTGCACATTGACCGGGTACAAAGCTATACCCTTCGGGTTTTTCAAGTATAAATCGTTTTACGTTGTAATTAATAAACTCGGCATCTAAAACTTTTACTTTATAAGTCTCCATAAATAGTTTGAAAAGAATAAAATTAAATGGGGTGAAAATTATTTTTGTTTGTAATGCCTTTGAAACCGAAACACTACTTTTTGATCCACCAGCAGCTCTAGCTTATTGGGGGTCTGCATAGTATAGCCTTGCACTTGGGCTAATTGCTCCATAAAATGCGCCTCCACTTCGGGATTACAAATATGGTTATCTTTTGTAATGGCTTTTAAAAACTCAATTTTAAAATCCTTTATTTTTATCGGCACTCTAAAAGAGTTACAAGCATTATGCCCACTCAGTAAGGTTTTTCGAGGGTCTATGGCAATGGTAGGTATTTTTTCTTGAAACAATTGTTTTAAATCTTTCCCCTCAAAATAGGTCAAATCCCATACCCCTACTATACTATTCGGTGCCATTTTAGATTTAGGAATCGTTTGTTGTGCTTTTGATTGTGCATTAACCTGAGCCCATGACAACATTAAAAACAAACAGAGATAGATTGATTTCATTAGATTTACTTTTTTATATCGCTTATACAAACTTATTCTTTTTTAGGCAATTATCTTTGCCACTTCGTTTTTTTTCTTAGCTTTAACATATCCACATTATTTCTTCAATGCTTTCAGAATCTATTAGCCTCAATAAATTTATCAGCGAGAGTGGTTATTGCTCCCGTAGAGCTGCCGACCAACTCATCAAAGATAAAAGAGTACTCCTCAATAATAAGATTGCACAACTGGGCGACCGCTACCAACCCGGCGACCAAGTAGAAGTAGATGGCAGCATTTTAAAAGCCAAAAAGAAAGAAAAATCGGTTTACATTGCCTTCAACAAACCCGTAGGGATTACTACTACATCAGAAAGCCATATTGCAG
>JBDHYE010000035.1:0-8790 GCA_039811245.1 Chitinophagaceae bacterium
CTATTCGGGAAATTATATTGCGTTTTAAATTGAAGTGCTTCTTGGTAACTAATTTTATCAGTATTTTCAAATGCTCGTCCACCAGCTCTGCCGCCACCTTTGATACGCATTGAAGTATTCGTAATCTGGATGGTGTTAGCTCCAAGGCTATTAAAATTACTATTCACACCCTCTTTCATCACATCTGTAGCGGTAAGAATACCTACAAGAGCAGTGATACCCAAAGTTATGATAAGAATTGTAATCATAGACCTCAAAAGGTTTGAAGAAATAGTTCTTAATGCCAAACTCAAATTGAAACCTAAAGCCTTCATTAAAAAAAATAAAAAATTAGATGTTTTTGTTTAAATTTAAAACCTGTAAGCAATATATAAAGGCAATATTAATTACATTTGCCCTCCCAAAAAAGTAAAAATATATTTTATGAGCGACACTACCGAAAGTATTTATAGTCATTGTAGCCAACAAATGCATAAAGCGATAAACCATTTAGAAGTGGAACTAAGTAGAGTTAGAGCTGGTAAAGCGAACCCTCAAATCCTTGATGGTATTATGGTAGAGTATTACGGCAATCCTTGTCCATTATCTCAAGTGGCCAATATCAGCACCCCTGATGCACGTACCTTATGCCTACAGCCTTGGGAAAAGAACATGCTTCAACCCATTGAGCGTGCTATTATAGCTTCAAATATAGGCTTAAACCCATCTAATGACGGTAATCTTATTCGTTTATTTTTACCCCCTTTAACAGAAGAGCGTAGAAAAGAATTAGTAAAAAAGGTAAATGGAGAAGGTGAGCAGACTAAAATTATTATTAGAAACACCCGTAGAGATGCAATTGAAGCGGTAAAAAAATTACAAAAAGATGGACTAAGTGAAGATGCTGCCAAAGATGCTGAGGGTAAGATACAAGCCTTAACCGATAAAGAGATTATTAGAATAGATGCGATTTGTAAGGATAAAGAAAAAGAAATCATGACCATCTAATAAAAAGGAACTTAAAGGACTTAACAAAAAAACAGTTTAATTTAGCCACCGACAAGTATTCAATAATTACCTGTCGGTTTTTTTTATTAATATTCCAACGTTTATGAATCCAATACAAGAGCAGATTTGTTTGTTATTCTCATTACCTATCTACTTATTTTTTATCCCTTTAGAAATCATATTAAGTCATTTTAATGGGTGGAAATATTATAGCATTAAAGAAACACTTATGAATGTGTACCTTAATATTGTAAATTTTGGAGTTGATCTTAGTTTAAGAGTGGTAGCCTTGGCGGTTTTGTGGTTCTTTTATCAATATCATTTAGAGATCCACTACCCTATTGTTTTGTATTGGTTCTTGTTGTTTATTGCAGAGGATTTTATGTTTTGGCTAGAGCATTTTGTTGACCATAATGTTCGTATCTTTTGGGCTGTACACGTAACGCACCATTCTTCTGAGGAGTATAATTTAAGTACAGGTTTTAGATCTTCTGTTTTAATGCCTTTTTATAGATATTTATATTTTATTCCATTAGCCTTATTAGGTTTTAAACCTATGGACATCTTATTTATGTATGCTATCACACAATTATATGGTATATTGGTACATACACAAGCGGTTAAAAATCTCCCACGTTGGATTGGATACTTATTTGTTACACCCGCTCATCATAGAGTTCATCATGCTAGTAATATTGTTTATTTAGATAAAAATATGGGAATGGCTTTAATTATTTGGGATAGAATTTTTGGCACCTTTAAAGAAGAAGACCCGAATGAAACCATTAAATATGGAATCGTAAAACCTATAGCTCAACCCTATCACCCTATTAAAGTAATCTTTCATGAATGGCAGGCATTAGCTAAAGATTTAAAAAAATCGAAGAAATGGTCTATAAAATTAAAATACTTATTTATGCCTCCCGGCTGGAGTCATGATGGCAGCACACTTACAGCAAAACAATTAAGAGATGAACTAAAAAAATAGTGGTGATATATGAATACGATATTATTATTAGAAGACGACCCTATACTTTCAAAAGAAATAAAAGAATATTTAGAAGCCAAATCTTATCAATGTAAAACTGTTTATGATGGTGAACTCTTTTTGAAAATTATAAAAAATGAAACATTTGATCTTTATCTTTTAGATATTAATGTTCCAAAAATTAATGGGTTAGAACTCTGTAAAATTATTAGACAAACGGATAGCACTAAACTAATTATGATGCTAACCGCTTTTGGTGAAATAGATGATAAAGTGGAGGCATTTAACAAGGGAGCAGATGATTATATGGTTAAACCCTTTCATTTGGAAGAACTAAATGTTAGAATACAAGCATTGTTTAGGCGAAAAGAGTTTCCACAACATTCTAATCATAAATACATCATTGCTGATTTAGAAATTGATTATGAACACAAGACCGTATTTAGAAATCAACAAGAAATTAGTCTAACTCCAAAAGAGTTTAAATTATTAAGTATATTGGCTGAAGCTAAAGGAAGAGTATTATCAAAAAACCAAATTGCTGCCCAACTATGGGATTATCATATAGAAACCAATCAAAACACCATAGAAGTATATATTAACTTTTTAAGAAACAAAATAGATAAAAACTACACTGAAAAATTGATTCAAACAAAAGTAGGATTTGGGTATTTCATCAAACAGACTTAAGAATATAAAATGACTATAAAAGGCAAAACTTCTTTATTGATTAGTATAAGTTTTACAATACTTTTCACAAGTGTTTGTGCTTTTATTATACACCAATTTACAAATTTCAGGAAAGAAGAATTTAAAGAACGACTTCATGAAAAAGCGATAAACTATGTACGCTTATTAGTTGGGGTAAAAGAGATTAATAAAGAGCTATTAAGAAAAATAGATCAGAACAGTATTAATAAACTCTATGAAGAAAAGACCCTTATATTTGACTCTACTTTTCATTTAATTTTTAGTAGCCTTGATGATACTAAAATCCAATGGAGCACAGATGATCTTATTTATCTCAAAAAACACGGTTCATTTATTCGAAAAAACAATGATACCGATATTTATGGTCTTTATTATGATAGTGAAAAAAGAGATTTTTACATTATCGTTTCTGCAAAAGATACCATAGGTCAAGGAATACTTAATTATTTGAATTTTTTAATTGTTGGTGTTGGCATCTTTTTTATAATACTGACTTGGATTATTAGTTTCTTAATCGTAAAAAGACAAATTGATCCGCTTGATAAATTTACAGCACAAATAAAAAGTATTAATAACTTAAATGAAATTACACATTTATCAATTCCACAAAATAGTAAAAACGAAATTCATTTAATCAGCAAAGAATTTAACTATATGATTAATCGCATTTCTGAAATTTACCAAAAGCAGAAAGAATTTACAAGTAACGCATCACATGAATTTAGAACACCCTTAGCAAGAATTACCGCCCAGTTAGAAAACCAAATTAATGTTGTAAATGATGATTTGAAAATATTTTTAAGAAAGATTCTCATTGACATCAATCAATTAAAAGAGCTCATTGATTCATTATTATTACTTTCAAAAATAGATACTGAAAAAACAAATCTTGAAATTATAAGAATTGATGAATGTTTGTATGATAGTATTGAAAAAGCACATAAACAATATCCTGATTATAAAATACAATTTAGTATTACGGCAAAAGAGCTAGATGTACAAAAGCTTGAAATAAAGTCAAACGCAGCTTTAATGCATATTGCTCTCGATAATTTATTAAGAAATGCTTACCAATATTCATTAAGTAAAAATGTGTCTATAAATTTAGATGAAGATAACAACATTCTAGTACTTAGTTTAAACAATGATGGTGTACTATTAAGCCCTTTAGAACAAAAAAAATTATTTACCCCTTTTATGAGAGGCTCAAATTCAACAAACCATCAAGGAGTTGGTCTAGGATTGAGAATAGTAAATAGAATACTATCAGCGTATAATTTTAAATTAATTTATAGCATAGTAGATAACAAAAATTGTTTCACAATTATATTTAATAAGCCATAGTTCTTACCTTAAACTGCAATATTATTTTAACAATATACTATTCTTTTTAAGCCATTTTTAAGGCAATTCTTAAGCAGTTCTAAAGGTCAAAATTTCAATTTTGCAGTCTAATAGAATCAATTAGACAATGCAAGTGTTATTATACTTCTTCATCTTACTATTTTGTACAACTGCTAATGCACAAAAAAACTATACTATAAAAGAATGTGAGCAGTTATTTGAAACTGAAAACTTAAATCTTATAACAGCTTATTACAATATTGACATTGCAAAAGCCAAAACACTTCAAGCCGGTATTTGGGAACAACCCTATTTAAGTGGAGAGTTAAATATTTACACACCACAAAGCAATCAAATATTCAATGTTGGTCAAAATGGGCAAAAAGCCTATACCGTACAACAAATCATCTATTTAGGGAATAAAAAGAAAAAAGAAAAAAACTACACTCTTGCTCAACAGAATAATGTAGAGTTAGAGTATAAGGAGCTTTTACAATCGCTTAAAAAAGAGTTATATGATAATTTTTATAGCCTATATTTTAACCTGTTAAAACTTCAAAATTTAGAAAGCCAAATTTCACAAATTGACAGTTTATTAATAACCTACAACGAACAAGAAACTAAAGGAAACATTCCGTTGAAAGATGTTGTAAGATTACAATCACTACTATACGAATTCAAAAACGATAAAAATCAGCTTTTAAAGCAATGCATTGACGAGCAATCTGTACTTAAAATAATTACTAACTCAACTGAAGAAATTCAACCCATTATAACAAAACAAGAAATTGAAGTAAAACTTAAACCTTCAAAAATTATTTCAAAAGAAGAACTCTATGAAATAGCTAAATCAAAGAATATACAATACCTAGAAAAACTTCAAGAAATTAAAATTCAAGAGAACGCCTATAAATGGCAGAAATCTTTAGTACAACCAGATTTGAATTTAGGTGGTGCTTATGACCAAAGAGGTGGAGCTTTTCTAAATCAATACAATTTATTTGTAGGAATACCATTACCTATCTGGAATAAGAACAAAGGTAATGTAAGAGCAGCCAAGTATGAATTAGAACAAAGCAAAATGCGAGAAAAACAATATGCTAAAGAATTGGAACTAAATTTAGACAATTCATTTCAAAAATTAAAGCTTGCTTTAAATCAAAATAATGATATTGAAAAAGGAAATATAAATACAGAACTAGTATTAAAAGGTATGCTCCAAAACTTCTATCGTAGAAATATTACAATGCTTGAGTTTACAGACTTTATGGAGAGTTACACACAAAATATGTTATTTAGGTTAGATACACAAAAAGACATCTTCTTAAATGGCAACCAGATCAATTTCATTTGTAACGACTCAATATTTTAATCAATAAATTAATCTTCAATAAAAATGATTTTTTATGCATAATAAAACCAATTTTAATGGTATAATACTAATATTTATCACTGCACTGTTTATAAGTTCATGCCATACTAAGGACCCGAAAGTAAAGCCCAATAGCACTTTTGTAATGAGTGATAAATTACTATCCTCAAGCACATTTGCAACGGCAAAACAAAGTACACTTAAAAATGAATTAAGCTTTTTTGGGGAAATTACTGCCGACAATAACAAACTTGTTGAAGTATATCCAATAGTAGGAGGCAATGTCATAAAGGTATTTGTAGGCTTAGGAGATTATGTACAAAAAGACCAAGTATTAGCAAGTATAAGAAGCACAGAAGTAGCAGGATTCGAAAGAGATTTGGAAGATGCACAAAGCGATTATATCGTAGCCAAAAACAATTATAAAGTAAATAAAGAACTATTTGAAGGTAAACTCAATACCGAACATGAAATGATTGAAGCCAAAGGTTTATTAGATAAAGCAGCGGCACAATTACATCGTATGCAAACCACATTTAAAATTTACAATCTTAAACCTGGATCTATTTATGATATTAAAGCACCAATAAGTGGTTTTATAATTCAAAAAAATATAAATCAAGATATGCTTCTAAGAAATGATAAAAGTGATAACATCTTTGATATCGCTCAAATAAATGAAGTTTGGGCAATAGCAAATGTTAGTGAAAGTGATATTAGCAAAGTGAATCCAGGTATCAATGCAGAAATAAGTACACTGAGCTATCCTAATAAAAAGTTTTATGGTAAAGTAGATAAACTGTTTAACGTTATTGACCCAGAAACCAAAGCAATGAAAGCTAGAGTACGTTTACAGAATGATAGTTTTCTATTAAAACCAGATATGAGGGCTACAATAAAGCTGTCTTATAGTGAAGATAAAAAAATGATAGCAATCCCATCAACAGCACTAATCTTTGATAAGAGTAAATATTTCGTAATCATTTTCAAAGATCGTAACAACATTGAATCCAGACAGGTTGAACTCTACCGTCAAGTAGGCGATACAAGCTACATTGAAGAAGGGCTTAAAGAAAATGAAAAAGTAATTACCAATAATCAAATATTGATTTATAATGCTCTTAATGATTAATAGCAAATGAATAAACTAATTAGAAAAATTATAGCATTTTCAATAAAGAATAAAGCATTTACATTTTTTTGGACCTTCTCATTAGTAATTGCTGGTGTGGTAGCATTTAAAACAATGCCTATCGAAGCTTTTCCAGATGTTACCAATACACAAATTATTATTGTTACAGAATGGAAAGGCAGGAGTGCGGAGGAGATTGAACGTTTTGTAACAACACCTATTGAATTAGCCATGAACCCTGTTCAGAAAAAGAATAGTGTTCATAGTATTACGATGTTTGGATTATCGGTTATTAAAATAGTTTTTGATGACAATGTTGATGATTTTTTTGCCAGACAGCAAGTAAATAACCAACTAAGAAATGTCTCATTACCTTCAGACGTAGAACCTGAGGTGCAACCTCCTTATGGCCCTACAGGAGAGGTTTTTCGGTATGTATTAACTGGCAAAAACAGAGATTCAAAAGATTTATTAACGATTCAAAACTGGACCATAAATAGGCAGTTGAGAGCGGTGCCTGGAGTAGCAGACGTTGTAGCCTTTGGCGGTCAAGAGAAAACTTATGAAGTAAGTATAGACCCCTATAAGCTGGCACAGTATGATGTTAGTGCTGTTGAAGTATATGAGGCTATTAATAAAGGAAACCTAAATGTTGGGGGAGATGTGGTAGAAAAAAATAACCAATCCTATGTAGTAAGAGGCGTAGGTTTAATAAACAGTATTAAAGATATTGAAAATATCGTAGTAAAAGAAGCAGGAGAAAACCCTATACTAATTAAAAATTTAGGTTCAGTAACAGAAAGTGCCTTACCTAGAGTAGGGCAAGCAGGATTAAATGAAAACAAAGATGTAGTAGAAGGAATAGTAGTAATGAGAAAAGGTGAAAACCCAAATGAAGTACTTAAGAAAATTAAAGAAAAAATTGCTGAACTAAACGACCATATACTCCCAAGTGATGTTAAAATGGTAACATTCTATGATAGAGACAATTTGATGGATTATACTACACATACCGTTATGCATAATATGCTTGAAGGTATCTTATTTGTAACCGTAATCGTGTTTCTATTTATGGCCGATTGGCGCACCACACTTACTGTATCTATAATTATCCCGCTATCATTACTCTTTGCATTTTTATGTTTAAAACTGAAAGGTATGAGTGCAAACTTACTTTCACTAGGTGCAGTAGATTTTGGAATCATTATAGATGGTGCAGTTGTAATGGTTGAAGGTGTTTTTGTAAGCCTAGATCATTTAGCAAATAAAAAAGGTATTGAAAAGTATAATAAATTAGCAATTGGAGGCCTAATTAAAACTACAGGTACCGCTATGGGTAAAGCCATATTTTTTTCAAAACTTATAATCATAACTGCCTTGTTACCCATTTTTGCTTTTCAAAAAGTTGAAGGAAAAATGTTCTCTCCCCTAGCCTACACTTTAGGCTTTGCCCTATTGGGAGCGCTTATTTACACACTAACATTAGTACCGGTATTATGTCATATTCTACTAAATAAAAATGTTAGAGAAAAAGAAAATGCTTTTGTAAGATTTTGGAATAAATGGGTTGAAAAAGGTTTTAATTATACGTTTAATCATAAAAAGAAAAGTATAATAGTATGTAGTTCCATAATTATACTCTCAATAGGTTCTGCTAAATTTTTAGGAACCGAATTCCTTCCTCAACTCAATGAAGGAGCTTTGTGGATAACTGCAGAATTACCTATAAGTTATGCACAAAAGCCAAGTGTGGAAATAGCACATCAACTTAATAAAGAGCTTTTAAAATTTCCAGAAGTAAAGAATGTGCTTTTCCAAGAAGGGCGCTCAAATGATGGTACTGACCCCAATGGCTTTAATTTTTTACAATTTCAAGTAGATTTAAAACCTAAAAACGAATGGAAAGGTAAAAACCTTGATGCCATCATAAAAGAAATGGATCATTCATTAAAACAGTTTCAGGGTATCACGTTTAACTATTCTCAGCCTATAATAGATAATGTAGCCGAAGCAGCAGCCGGGATAAAAGCCGCCAATGCAATAAAAATCTATGGAGATGATCTAGAAAAGCTTGATGAAATAGCAACTAAAGCGCAACAATTAATTAAGCCGATTCAAGGTATAAAAGATGTTGGAGTGTTAAGAAATATTGGTCAACCTGAAATTTCAGTAATTTTAGATAGAGAAAAAATGGCAGCCTATGGTGTACAATTAAGCGATGCTCAAAGTGTACTTGAAATGGCTTACGGAGGTAAA
>JBDHYE010000036.1:0-8752 GCA_039811245.1 Chitinophagaceae bacterium
TATCTAATGTTTTGTAGGCAGCTGCCCAAGTGTTACCTGTATTAGCATCGTTACCGTATAATGAATCTACAAACTTATTGGCTTGAGCGGAAACCTGTTGAGGTACACAATAAAATAAAATTACAAAAATAATGGTGTAAAATTTCTTCATTCTATATCAATTTATTTTGCAAAATTAATTTAATACAATAATTAAAATTTAAATTTTTTGTTAACATTAAATATGTATATTTATTAACATGCATTTCTAATAGGAATAATATTTCAATCTGCTTAAATGTTTAAGTAACTTTGCCCTTCATTATACTATGGATCAATTTCAAGCATATAATATTAATCCCAATCTCAAAAAAGCATTATTGGAAATGGGAATTGAACAAGCTACCCCTATCCAGCAAAAAACATTTAAGCCAATCATGGCGGGTAAAGATATTTGTGCTATTGCACAAACCGGTACAGGTAAAACAATCGCTTATCTATTACCTTGTTTAAACCAACTCCAATTTTCAAAAGAAGGGATAGTTCAAGTACTCATCATTGTACCTACACGAGAGCTAGTAAAACAAGTATGGAAAACAGCAAAACAACTGCTAATGTATAGCCCAGTGAGGTGTATAGGGGTATATGGAGGAGTAAACATGAAACCTCAAAAAGCGGCACTAGAGCAAGGTTGTGAAGTATTAATAGGTACTCCGGGTAGGTTAATGGACTTAGCCTTAAATGGTGATGTAAATTTGAGAACCATAAAAAAGTTTGTAATAGATGAAATGGACGAACTCTTGAATTTGGGTTTTTTAGCCCAGTTTAAACAATTACTCTCTTTAATAGCGGCTAAGCGTCAAAACTTGCTATTCTCAGCCACTTTAAGTACTTCTGTACAAGAGGTGCTAGACGAATACTTTGACCAGTTACACTATTTAGAAGCGGCATCTAGCGGTACCCCATTAGAAAATATTACTCAAACCCACTATTACTGTCCTAATTTTAATACTAAGGTTAATTTGCTATCGCATTTTATAAGTTTAAAAGAAGCTCATGATAAGTATTTGATATTTTGTAGTTCCAAAAGGAGTGCTGAAAAAATACTCGAGGCATTAGAACAAAAAGGACTTCAAGATATCGGTATTATTCATTCTAACAAAGAACAAAATTTTAGATTTAGAATGGTAGCTCAATTTGAAAATGGCAGTTTACCCATACTAATAGCAACAGATTTAGTAGCAAGAGGAATTGACATTAAAAATGTAACTACTGTTTTTAATTTTGATCTACCTGAAGAACCAGAAAACTATATCCACAGAATAGGAAGAACTGGTAGGGCACAAAAGAAAGGGGCTGCAATCAGTTTTATTTTAGAGGCAGATACTCCTTATGTTGAGCAACTTGAAGAGTTAATGAAAATGAAGGTTCCGTTAAAAGAACTACCAGAAGCTGTAGAAATCAGTACAGAGCTAACTGATGATGAAATCCCAAAAAAGTTTGTTCCGAATATTGTATTAAAACCTATAAAAAACGAAAATTCCGGAGCTGCTTTTCACGAGAAAAAAGAAAAAAATAAAAAAGTAAATATTGTCATTAGTCATAAAGAGAAAATGCTTGCTAAATATGGTAAACCCAAAAAACGAAAACCAAAAAAATAAACATCTTTTTGAGAGCAATTATTCTTTAGAAGACATTGAACATATTGCTGCCACCGTTTGGAATATTGGTAATGACTTTAGAGTATGGTGTTTTGAAGGAGCAATGGGGGCAGGTAAAACGCATTTTGTAAAAGCGCTCTGTAAGCATTTGGGGGTTCAGGATAAGGTGAGTAGTCCTACCTATGCTATTATCCAAGAGTATGAAGCCAATTATAACAATAAACATTTCACTATTTATCATAGCGATTGGTACCGACTAGAGGATAGCATTGAAGTTCAAGAAGCTGGTGCAGCAGAAATACTTTATCATAATAACAATTATGCATTTATTGAATGGGCGCAAAGAGCTCAAGATTTATTCATAAAAGATTATCTCTTGATAAAGCTAAACACAATATCAACACTTGAACGCCACATAGCGCTTTGGCACATTTCAACAAGCAAAGAGTAACCTTTTAATAAACCTACTCACGATAGTATTCGCAAGATTATAAAATACTAATAATCACTTTTTACAAAATGGATAATTGAATACTTTTTGCTGCTGTTTAATTTTTAAACAATAAACCCCTAGGGGTAATGCTTCTAAATCTAAAACAAACCTGGTGTCTTTACACTGCACTTGTTGTACATTTTGACCTATAGCATTATAAACACTAATTTGTGTATGGATACTTTTATCTAAGCCGTCAATATATAATAATTCTGTTGTGGGGTTGGGGTAAATACTGAGTTGAGGAAAAACATTTTCGGGTTTGATGGTTAATTTTGGGCCAAGCTCTAAACCCACTAAAATAGGATCATGATCGGAATAACGATAAGGGCTATCGGAATATAAAAATGACCAAAAATTTACTTGATCACCACTACCATCATTAATATCATCTTCATAATTTAAAAAAGTAGGTTCTACAGAGTTAATATTCCATTTTTTTACACTTACAATATCGGGTAATAAAGCCGAAGTAGCAAAGGCATGGTCTAAGGACCCCATAGCACCCTGATAGAAATAAGAGCAATCTTTAAACGTACCTAAATCATTAAAACCCGCAGCCCTCAAGGTATCTAAGGGGTCTTCTTCAAAATACGAATTATAATCGCCTACTGAAAGAATTTTTGAATTTCCGCTAATTGGTAACACTTCATTATTTATAAAACTTGTTAAGGCTGCTGCTTGCTGTTTTCTTAAATCATTATAGCAGCCTTGTCCATCTCCTTGATCTTTGTCTAAACCTTTTGCGCCACCGCAACCTTTAGATTTAAAATGGTTAGCGATAATAGTAAACACAGAATCGCAGCTTTTTACTTTAAAACGCTGTGCCAATGCAGGACGATTAAAAATTGGGTCTGATGCAATGATAGCCTTGCCAAGCGTATCAATAGTGATGGTTTTATAAATAAGTGCACATCGAATCTCGTCACTACTATAATCTTGAATGCTTGTACCATCAAATACAAATTGATAAGTACCTGCACCTTTATAAGCATTAATACCATCAATCAAATTTTGAATGGCGCTATATTTACCACAACCATTATTCTGAATTTCCATCAATGCTATAACATCGGCATTCATGGTCAAAATAGCCTTAATGATTTTATCTCTTTGTCGTGTAAATTCAGCTATTGATGATGCTCCCCTACTAGTTGGAAAACCACCACCAAGACCATCTCCATTAAAATAATTCATCACATTCATTGAGGCTACAACGACGCTGCTCTTAGCTCCCAAATTAGGAACATCAGGACGAGGTTTATAATGTATCACAACATCTTTTAGCTGTTTTGGGTAAATACGATATTGATCATAAGCATAAGCCATTATCCCTTCTAGCTTAGGAAAAGCACTACCAATCAAAATTGTATTGTTCGTATCTAAATAAGGAATTGTGCTTAAACTAGTACTCTGGCCATCGTCTAAAAGTATTTGTGCCAAAGATTTCTGATTGTTATACTGATTAATCTTATACACCTCTGAACTACCACTTGCGCTTGTACCTGTTACTAGAGCATCATTCGGGTCAATGATTTGTGTAGCTTGATATACAGTGCTATCTGCACTTAAAGTTAACTCTCCATACTTAGCTATGTTTTCATGATTACACAAGTATAAAGTATCCTTAAACTGAACACGCATTGCTTCCCATTTTTCTAATGCTTGAAGACTATCAAGCGGCAAAGAAATTGTTACTGCTAATGGTAAGGTGCTTGTAGTGCCCATCCTTTTAAGTGAATCGGGTATGATAACAGCCTGCTGGTATGAAGGATAACTATCATTTTCAAATACTTCACCACGCAGCCAAAGAATATCACCTACATTAAATGTACTATCACTAACCACAAAAATTCCTTCAGAAGTTAAAACATTAGTATCCGCATCAAGATCTTGCTCTTGTACATAAAAACCCTTTGGACTTAATTTGGGAAACACCGCAGTAACTACTGCTTCAAGATTATAGGTACCTGTACTAGCACTAGCCTTATCTCCTTGAATGAGATGAATAGGACAAGCTTCATCGTCTATAATAGCGAGATTGAAAGCAGTATCAGGTATGGCGTAGCCTTTTATAGTTTTTGTAATTTCAAAACGTATAGATTCAAAAGGGTCTGTATAGCTATCATTAATAGGAGTAAATAGGATACCAAACTTACTTTTTGATGGGGGCAATACTAATGTGCCGGAACTGCTTAAAATACTAGTTTTACTTGTTCCGTCCCAAAAATAAGCATCATAATCAATACCCAGTTGTGCTAAGCCTGAAAGGAGATAATGAATCGTTCGTGTACTATCTGTAGCTTTTGAAAAATAAGCCCAGCAGGTATCTCCAAGACTTTTATGTTCATAAATATAATTACAAGACACTAAACTTAATACAGAGCTGGTATCGGCCTGTATATTATCTAATGCAAAACTAGGGCGACTGCCAGAGCCGCTTACATCTCGTGCTAACCACCGCAACTCTACTTGAGCCTGACTATCACAATCGCTTGGCAAAAAAACAGAAAAAGATTGTAAATTCTGAGCTGTTGTAACACCCGATCCCGTTTGTGTACTCGTATTATTTTGGTATAAGGTGCTGGATATATTTTTAAATGCAGCAGTCGTATCTGTGCGGTATTGTAATATCATTTCACAAATCCTAGTATTAGTAGTGCCGTTATATGGATTACGAATCGTCATAGCATCATACTGTAATAAAATATTTTTTTTAGACAATGTGTTAAGACAAAGCACCATCGCAATGTTTACAGAATTTGTATTTAAGAAACCCCATTTCTCATCATAATTATGAGCATTACCAGAACTAGTACTGGCAGAGGAATTAGCCACTAAACTTTTATCGGCTAATGCACTTGTTGTAATAAAAGTGCTAGAACTTGAACTAGCAAGCAACCAAGCCCCCCAACCTGAAGGCAGCGTTGTGCTACTGTGTACAAGACTTGAAAAATCTTGCGTATAGGGTAAGCTTTGCGCCGTAGGAATACTTTGTGCGTAGGAAAATTGGTATATATTTAAAAAGATAGCAAATAGTAATAAATAAAATCTCATAAAAAGTCAAATTTCTTTCACCGAAAGTAATTTATTTTAATCATATACATCTTAAATAGCGCCTAAAGTATTTGAATAATATTTTTGAACGATTATCTTAGCATAAATTAATAAGAGTTCATTTTATTATTTAAATCTGTTTTAATATAGCTAAGCTAAAGCATTTTGAAAATCACGTATTCAATATTCTTTCTTATTCTAATGCTCCTACAGTCACCATTGTGGGCACAAAAACAAACAGCCTCCATTGATCTAAAAAGCAGCCATTTTGCCAAGATTGAATATTTGATAAATAATCAATTATCACTAGCCGAAAAGAGCCTAAAACCATTATTCACTAAGGCTTTGAAGGAGAAAGACAGGATTTCTATTATAGCATATACCGCCTATTTAGCCATTATTGAAACTAAAACCAATCGGAGTACTGATGCACTAGCACTACTAAATAAATGCATACACGATCAAGAAGCCCAAAAAAGCAATCTAATTCAAAGCAGTATTCTATATGAAACATTAAGTGCATGTTGGTATGAATTGGGGAATTATGATTCAGCCCAATTCTATGCTAATAAAAACATTCAATTGATTTATCCCGATAGTAGTTCGATACAATTTGTACGACAAAAAATCATTGCATCGCGTATTGCCATTAAACAAGGTTTTATTGAAAACGCACTAAAAGATTATGATAAAGCACAAACCCTAAGCAGGTTAAAAAATTATGAACAGGTAGAAGCCGATTTAAAGAATCTGGAAGGTCAATTATTTTATGCCCAAAAGCTGTACGATAAAGCAGACCAATGTTTTATCTTATCACTTAAAAAATATGCTCAACAAAACAATAAAAGTGGACAAGCTTTAAACTATATCCATCTAGGCAATGTATCTTACTTAAAATATAGAGATGATAGTGCTAAAAATTGCTATAATAAAGCAACCCAACTATTTAAAGAGATTGGTGATATTAGTGGAATTGCCATTTGTAAATCTAATTTGAGTAGAATATATCTTGAAGCTTCAAAACATAAAGAAGCTGTTGAAGAAGCCAAAGATGCATTATCGCTTATTAAAGGCGGAGGCTATGCCATGATAGAAGCCGGTACATTACAACAAATGGGAGACATTTATGGTGAGCTTAATAAACCAGATAGTGCTGTGTTTTACATTAAAGAAGCCTTGAACATTGCACAAAAAATGCAACACAAAACACTGATTAGGGATTGTTACAAATCACTATCTGAACTCTACCAAAGTCAAAAAAACTATAGCAGTGCTTATGATTATTTACTAAAAGCATATCGTATCAAAGACAGTATTCAAGCGATAACATACAATAGAAAATTAGCTGAAATGGAAGCGCTTTATGAAAGCCAGAAAAAAGATAATGCCATCAACTTATTAAATGCTCAACAAATTGCAAATGCAGCAATGATTGAAAAACAAGACTTGCAATCTAAAAAACAAAAAGCTATTTTTATTGGAGTAGGTATTATTCTCTGTTTAGTAATCGTTGCATTATATTTCTACTATTCTGGTAAACAATTAAAAGAACAAATATTACTAGAGCGAGAAGTAAAAGACGCCGAAGAAAAAGAGCGCATTAGAATAGCAAAAGATATTCATGATGATTTAGGTTCAGGGCTATCAAAAATTAAATTTATCGCTCAACACAGTTTGATTGAAAAAGATAATGACCCTAATGATAAACTAAAAAAACTACAACATATCGCAAGCATTTCCGGGTCATTAATTGGTAACATGCGAGATATCGTTTGGGCTATGCATCCAGACAACAATCTACTTGAAATATTAATCGTACATATCAGAGAGTACGCCTACGATTATTTTGATGACACTTCAATACATTTACAACTCCATTTCCCAGACCAAATACCACAAATAAAAATAAGTAAAGAATGGAATAGAAACGTTTTTATGATTTTTAAAGAATGTCTTCAAAACATAGTAAAACACTCTGAAGCTACAGAGGTTGTCATAAGACTGACACTAGACACACAATTTTATTTAAGTGTAAAAGACAATGGTAAAGGCTTTCAATTAAAAGAAAACAACTTAGGCAATGGACTCAAAAATATGCACACTAGAGCTCAAGCAGTTAAAATAAACTATCATATCAACACACAACTCAGCAAGGGTACAGAAAGCATCATTGTTTCTGCATTGAAAGACATCAGTACATAGTAGTATTTTAGTAGTAGTCTGAATTTTCAAATTACTAATTTAATAATTTTGAGATTATGAAAATTACAGTAGCTATTATAGAAGACGAGCTTGACATTAAAAGCAGTCTAGAAATACTTATCAAAGGTACAGATACATTAAACCTAGTAGGAAGCTATTCCGATGGTGAATCTGCAGTACTAGAGCTTCCTAAAGTACAAGCCGATGTAGTATTAACAGACATTCATTTACCTGGTATATCGGGGATAGAGTGTATTAAAAAGTTAAAAGAAAAATGTCCAAAAACAAATTTTTTAATTAGTAGCAGTTTTGAAGATATAGACAACATCTTTAGTGCCTTAAAAGCCGGTGCCACAGGCTATTTGGTAAAATCTACTAGCCCTGCTAAACTCATAGAAGGAATCGTAGAAGTATATCAAGGTGGCTCTCCTATGAATAGTCATATAGCACGTAAAGTGGTTAGCTCTTTTAACAGTAGCCCAGCTAATGCAGAACTAGAAAAATTAAGCACTAGAGAAGTTGAAATTTTAGAAATGCTATCAAAAGGATTACGCTATAAAGAGATAGCAGACCGCATATTTTTAAGTACCGATACAGTACGCACGCATATTAGAAATATTTATTGTAAGCTACAAGTAAACTCTAGAACTGATGCTTTAAATAAAGTTTATAAAAATCACTTAAGCTAGCAGCTACTTTACTCCTCAATCCAAAATACTACTTTTATGCTATTGCCTCAATTAAAATATTATTAGACCTTTATAGTTCTTAAATAATTTACATTTTATGAAAAAGACAACAATACTGTTAATGGGCTTAGCAATAGCCGGTATCAGCATCATCGCATCGTGTAAAAAAGACGATAAAAAAACAAATACTAACAATATACCAAGCAGTTATAAATGTAACAGCTGTGTAGTAAGCCCAGAAGCACAGGCAGCAGACGACCATAAAAGTAGTGGTATCTACAAAGGCGTGGTAATAGGTTCAAGTGGCACAATTAAATTTTCGATCAACAGTACTACTAAAGCAGTAAGTGCCGTAATGGTTATTGATGGTGAGACCGTTAATTTAAGTTCATCGGTGGCATGGGTAGATGGTAAGCCCTATGTAGCGCCCTTTACAGGTACTATGGGAGGCAAAACAGTAACCATTAACTTCTCTGTTAATTTTGATGGAGGAAGCCCAACCATAACAAGCTCAGACATACCTGGTCACCCAGCTGCTGTGCTTACTATAGTTAAAGAAACCTCATCTGCACTAATTGAGTGTTTTGAAGGTACTTATTCTACCACAGAACCTGAGAACGGCACCTTTAATATTTTACTTTCTAGAACTTTAGGACAATATGGTGGTGTAT
>JBDHYE010000037.1:0-8670 GCA_039811245.1 Chitinophagaceae bacterium
CGAGTGCATCAGATACTTGAAAGCGTGCATCACCAGAGCCTGAAATTTTTATTCCTACTTCTTTTGTTGCAACACCTAAAGCATTAAAATTACCACTGCCGCTAATGCGGGATTGAATGGAATTGAGGATTCCTTTCTGAAGCTGGATAGTACCAGAACCACTAATATTAGATTGTACCGAATTGGCTGATAAATACATTAGTTCAATATCGCCAGAGCCACTAATATCTAAATTTACATTTGAAACATTTAAGGAATCTAAGCATAGTATCTTACCAGAACCGCTTATAGCCAGACCGTCAATATTAGGACAATGCACATATATTTTTACAGGATCGTGATGCCCTAAACGGGTTCCTTGCTTTACATCAATTTTTAACTCACTACCATAAGTATTCGTCTTAATGACATCAAGAATATTTTTTTGACCAACGAGCTCTACTTTAAATGTAGCATCGGGAATGATAATAACGTCTTCAGACATGGCTAAACGTACTTTTGAGAAATCTGAAATGATGCGTGTTTCTGATACGATTGGTCCATCACCTTTTATTTTTCTGCAAGAACCCAATAATAAAATGGCACTAAAAAAGATGAATGATAAGATGGACTTGTTGGTTAGATTTTGAATAAATTTCATACTGTTTGATTTTAATTTTTATTAAGACATTCAATTTAATTTTTACCCCTATGCTTTATTTGATATTTTTTTTAGAAATGATATTTTACACCTGCAATAAAGCCTACATTAGCACCCATAAAAAACTGATTAATTTTTTCATGCCATGAATATAATGGCACATAATATCGGTTAAATCGAGTACTCACAGAAAATGTAGGACCTCCAAAAACATCTAAATTTTTACCTAAACATAATGAAGGGAAGGTGCGTAAAGATGATTTCATAAATGCACCATTATAAAAATCGGACATTGTAATCACTGCTGCTTCAACGTTAAAACTCAAATACCAATTTAACGGAAACCTTGCTCCTAGACCCGCTTCAAGTCCATATTCTGAAAAATAGTTGCTTCTTGGTACAAGGCCTACGCCTAGAATCCCATACATTTTTTTACTACCAGATCTAAAACTCAACATTGTGATTCCATCATCGTCTATTTGTAAACCCAAACTTTTATCACCATTCTTGATGATATTGATGAGTGCAATAGGATAATTGGAACTGTCTGCAATGTTGATAAATCCTGCTATTTGTACATCATTCACTTTTTTAGCCTTATTGATAAAACCAGCTACTTGTACATCTACTTGATCAAGCACAACGTTAGAAAAGCCGGCAATTTGCACTTTAGCATTTTGAGCAATGTTGCTAAAACCTGCTACTTGCAAGCCATCTAGGCTATCTTTTTGAAAGTTGCTAAAGCCTGCTATCTGAGCGCCTCTTGATGTATTTTTTGAAATATTTGAAAATCCTGAAAGTTGTAGTCCATTAAACCTTGAGCTATAATTCTGAATACCTGAGATTTGAACACCATTAGTAAAACCCTTTGTGATGCTTACAATACCTGAAACCACAAACGCTTTAGCATCTGCACCTATAGTGCTTGTAATACCTGAAAGGATTAAGCCTTGTGCATTCTTATGGATATGATTGGATATTCCGGCAATACAGCAGCCCTTTTCACTATTAGAAACCCCTGTCAATGCATGTAAAGAAAAATCGTTATCAAACTGTTTAGCAAAAGTACCGTGAGTACTTAATGGGTACACAAAACCCAAATGAATATTAGGTGCATTGTTTTGGGCATGTGCAGTAAACGCAATAGATAAGAAGCATACTAGTTGTAAAAAGCTACATTTAATTTGTGTCATAATATCGTTTTAATATTAGACTACAAAAGCTAAAAACACCCCTATGCTAAGGGGTAAAATTATTTTAGAGATAAACTGAGGCCCCATTGCCAAGCTAGAAACAGGTGTTGATTTTTCGAGCCCATAAAATTTTCGTTCAACACATACTTTTCTGAGAGTGTATAATTCAGCGCTTGCAAAGTAGAAGATGTAGTCATATTCAAAGTAGGTGCTATAAAAATGGAAACCTTCTTAAATGGTGTGTATGCAAGTTTAGATTTAAGTTTAACCAGCATTGGGAAATTATAATGCTGCCCGATGTTATAAAAATAAGATTGCGCTTCAAGTGCTATACCAACATGTTTGGAGAGTTTCAAACTACTACCGATACCTGCAATAGCCGCATACACATTGGCTGAACCGGTATTTTGATACCCTGCCCCAATGGAATTATAGAAATAAGGCATACCTGATAATAATGCAATCTGATAACGGCACCAAGATTCATAGAGATATTCTAAATTTAGTATCCCATTTTTATAGAAATTGATGAGACCTAAACCGAAGCCTTGCATAGTATCTGCTCGATTCAACAAAGCTATTTGTACACCTTTCATCTTAGAAGCTGTATTTACAGCTCCTGCTAACTGTACACCAGCGCTGCGTTTTAAGCTTGTATTTGAGAACCCTGCCACTTGAAAAGTAGCATTATCCTCTTGATTAATATTAGCAAAACCTGCAATTTGCAAGCCTTTTGAAACCTTATTGTTTATATTAGCGAAGCCCGAAATTTGAACTCCATCTGTAGAATCAAAACTGTGATTCACGCAACCCGCAATTTGAACACCTTTAATGGATTGATTGTTTTTATTTAGTATGCCCGCAATTTGTACCCCGTGCATCTCTTGATTGACCTTATTGGATACACCTGCTATTTGTACCCCTTTAAACGATTGGGCTACTTTATTATAAATGCCCGCTATTTGTACCCCTTTAGTATTGGCAGCATTATCATTAAAAACACCTGCTATTTGAGTGTATGCCACATCGCCACTTACACAATTAAATAAAGAACCTATTTCAAAGCCATTAAGGCCAGCGGTATAACCCCCTAAAACATTAAAGGATATATTATTAGACAGTCTTGCACCCATTAAACCCTTAGTACCTAAACCAGGCCAAAGTGAAGCTTGGAAAGGTTGATGGGCAAAAAAATGACCGAGATTCATCTCTTGAATTTTGAGCTTATAATCCAAAAACAAACTTTTAAAATCATGCTGTTTCTCTGCATTAATGACCACATCATTTAGATAGATTTCTTTAGTAGGTGCTATGTATTGTTGTATCTCTTGGTCATAACCTGCGTGTACTGTTAAAGCCTCTTGTGTATAATGTTCTTTTTTAAAAATTAAGGATAGCTGGTTTAGTTTTTTCTTGTTTTTTAGTTCAAGTGTAAAAAAACCATTGTTATCTGTAATTGTAGAAGCAAGTAATTGTTCTTCATAAATAGAAACTTCTTGGAGTGGAGCACCAGATTGGGTATTAAACACATAACCACTTATCGTAAATTTTTTCTGAGTTCCACTGTGAATGATAATGTAGTTGCGTTTTTCTGTATAATAATAGGCGCCATCTAATAAGTGATTAAGAATATAAAGTACGCTTTTGTTATGGGCTTGAAGATTAATCGCTTGCTGTTGTTTAAAGATATTGCTTTGATAGGAGAAGTGGAAATTACCAGCTTTTTCAATTTGTTCTAAAGCCTCTGGCAAATTTTTATTCTGAATATGAATCGTTAGTTTTTGATCCAGTAATTTTTGTGCAAAAACCGCCGGCATCAATAAGTAGAAAACAATAATTAATAGTTGTGTTTTAAACATAATCCCTTCAGCTAGCGTAATACTATTTTTGAATTAGTGTATTCAACCTTTATCTGTAAGGTTTCTGCAATAATGTCAAGGTTCTGGTCTAAATTATTTAGGGGTAGTTTAGTTGTAAATTTTAAAGTCTTAATTTCAGGGTTTTCAATAACAATCGGAACCTTATAAGCTTCGCTAAGTACTTCTGCCACCCGCTCCAAACTTACGTTAATACAATCAAATTCATTTGTTCTGTAATATTGATAAAGATTGTCCTGAACTGTTTTTAAACGTTTATCAAAATTAGCGCTATCAACACTGAGCATTTGTTGAGGTGTTAAATATATTGAGTCATGTTGATTACTTACGAGTACTTTTCCGGTTTCAACTACAATAATTGTTTTGTCATCTTTAGTCTTAATATTAAAACTTGTGCCCAAAACTTTTACTTCTAGTCCGTTAACCTTGATGATAAAGGGTTTTGACGGATTAGGTTGAATATTAAAAAAGGCTTCACCTTTTAATGCTACGGTTCTGTTTGCACCACTAAAATGTTTTGGAAAATCTAACTCTGAATTTTTATTAAGGGTAATTTCAGAACCGTCTGATAATATTTTTGTGCGTACTTGGTCTAAAGCAATTTCTTTAGTTATCGCTTTATAATTATAGTAATAAACACTAAATGCGACACCCAAACCAAGTAACACAAGTGCTGCAGCTTTATATGCTATCGAATTTTGTATTCTTTTTACGAATGAAATTTTAGTTATGGGATTATTATCAGGCTGTAGCTGTTTAATCTTA
Source organism: Chitinophagaceae bacterium (assembly GCA_039811245.1). Taxonomy (GTDB): domain Bacteria; phylum Bacteroidota; class Bacteroidia; order Chitinophagales; family Chitinophagaceae; genus Rurimicrobium. The sequence continues at coordinate 4,476 of JBDHYE010000037.1, forward strand.
TTTTGTAGTCTTAACCATGATTGATCAATATTAATAGTTGAGTTTTTTGATGCATCAAGTTGTATCTTTTCCCAAGTTTGCTGCATCGTTTCAAAATATTTCAAATGATCAGGCTGTTCATTTATCCATGTGTTTAAATCATGTACTTCTTGCTCACTAGCATTACGGCTAAGATATTTTGCAATCAGGTTATCTATATCAATGAGTGCATTCATTATTTCAAAAATTTTAAGAGTACAATAATGAACAATATGCCATAGCTAACTAGTTCATGTAGTTCTTGTCTTAATAGTTTAAGGGCTTTACCCATTTGGTTTTCTACGGTTTTGATAGAAATGCCTAAATGAGCAGCGATGTCTTTATATTTTTTTTCTTCGATTCTACTCATTTCAAAAACTTTACGACATTGTGTAGGCAACTTATTTAAGGCTAGGTCATATTTTAATTCAAGTTCCAGATGCTTATTATAATCTGTGCTGCTTGTTTGTGTTTCTATTTCATAATGATTCAGAAAATTTCTTTCTCTTTGTTGTTTTTTTAAGTAGTCCATACATTCGTTATGCACCGCTCTAAATAGGTAGGCTTTAGCCGATTGTTCTACAACAATTTGTTGGCGTTTTTCCCAAATTTTCAAAAACACGTTATGCACCAACTCCTCTGCTTGAAAATCATCTTTCACGATGCTCAATGCATATCCGTGCAATGATTTACAATGCTCTTTAAAAAGATTTTCAAAATAAACATCAAAAATCATAGTGCGGATTCAACAAAAAATTAATTTAATTATCTTTTCTAATTAGAAGACTATAAAAACATCTTTTACCCCTATGCCTTCAACAAAAAAAATTAGAAATCACTATCGTCTAACAAAGGGAAACGATAGGAATGGTTATCAATACCGTGAAAAAAATCTAGGGGTTGGAAGCTTCGCCAGTTAGGAATAGTTTGAAATTGAAGCCAGTTCTTTAATCCTGCATGCTGCATCTCATAAGTACAAACTTCAGAGAAATTGACACAACATACCCAGCCACCATAAGGGAGAATATTATCTAACCAATCTTCATAATAATCTGTATCACCGCTGTGATAGTTAAACACATTTTCGCCGATAAGGATAAATTTTTGAATGCCTCTATCTATCATTTCATCAATGAGTGCCTTACGGAGCTGCATCACATCATTTTCAATAGGGTCATTCCATTCTCCTATCAGTTCGATGATTGCAAAATTCAAATCATAATCGGCAAAAAGCACTTTGGTATAGAGCGTTCGAGAGCCGATACTATCCCATTGGGGGTGAATGTAATAATTGTAAACCGTGTTTTCATATTCGAACTCACTATAGGTTCTACCATAAAATGGGGAGCGGTCATCTTCTTCGGCACAATATAAGTGGCGCCAGTTATAGTATGGTTCGATATCTTGCATACAAAACGTTTATAGGTTTATTAACCCGGCATTCGGGCAATATATTTTTCCATTTCAGCAATCTGATCAACAATTTGTTTATTGGTTGCTTTACAACTTTTAGCTTTCGCAAAATATTGTTTTGAGGCTCTAAAATCACGACGCTGCATACAGATAGCGCTTAATTGTAAATAGGCACTGGCTTCATTATCGGCATCGGCAAGACCTAAACGAATCGCTTTTCTGATATGCTCATAAGCTTCTTTGGTATTGCCTTTACGTTGGGCAATAGCACCTAATTGTAAATACGCAGTGCCTTCAAAACCTTTCTCGCTTACTCCGGCACTTAAACTCTTTTTAAGGCTCTCTTCTGCTTTGTCTAAATCTTCGGTCATCGTGTGCATATTCGCTTGTAACATGTGGTAAGATGAACGTACTGGTTTATAGAGCCAATTGGGTCTTTTAATCTTTGCTAATAATTTTGAAGCACCCTCAATATCACCTTGCTCAACATAACTTTGAACGAGTGTCATTGTTCCCACCAAAAAATGTGCTACAATCATAAAAATAGCCACCAGCATAGGAATCCAAGCTATCCACCAAGTAACCTTAAAGCCTAAGAATAAACCCAAGGCTATTAAAACGATGGCTATTAATATGCGGTTGAAAACTAAAAAATGACGGAGTTTAATGTTCATTACTTAATCTATTTTATTAAAATTTATATCCCAATTTAAGGGCTGCAAAGGTAATTCTATTTTGGATTTATAGAGCAATCTCTACAGATACTTTTAAGTTTTGTTTTCATACAAAAAACTATTGCCCATAAAAATGCTCCTGGCTTATTTATAAACCAAGAGCATCAGTAAAGTAAATAACAAAATTTACAGTTTAAAGTGGAGTAGTTATTTTAGGCTACACTTACCACCAAAATTGGCAGCATTAGAACTTAAAATATTACAAGAGTCTTTTTGAGCTTGTTCGCTCAGCGTTTTTAAGTCATAATCACTATCCTTACCACTAGCGAATGTACAATGGCAGATTCCTTCTGTTTTTTTCTTACAAGAAATTGAAAATACAGATAATGTAGCTAATAGGGTCAAGCTTACTAAAACATGTGATTTTTTCATAGTTTTAAATTTTAAGGTTAAAAAATAAATGTTAATCAGATAGATAAGGGTAAAAATGTGTTTAACAACATTATAAAATCTATCAAATTAAATAATTAGATAATGATAAATAGCGAAAGTTTAATGCTCCCCAACAATAAATAATGCATTTAATATGTATTTTGTTTCTTTGCAGGCTATGGAATTGCTTTTTTGGGTATTTAATCTATGTGTACTTGTTCAAGTATTTATGGCACTGTGGATGCTTTGGGCTGATACGAGCGAGTTACCCTTAAAAGAAAATCAAAACAGCGCAATACCAGTATCTATCATCATTTGTGCAAAAAATGAATACACACATTTAAAAGAAAATATCCTGCTGCTATTAGAGCAAGACTATCCCCTATTTGAACTAATTGTTGTCAATGATGGCTCTACAGACCAAACTGCGCAGTATTTAAATGAGTTAAGTCAAAAATATTCAAAGCTTAAAGTATGTACCCTTTCATTAGATGCACCAAAAAAATATCCTGGGAAGAAAAATGCTTTAGCGCATGCTTGTGAAGCAGCCCAATACGAAATCCTTTTGTTATGCGATGCCGACTGTAAAGTTCAAAGTCAAAATTGGATTACAAGAATGGTTGAAAATTTTGATGATCACGTTGATATTGTTGCCGGATATGGGGGTTATGATTTTAAAAATACCGTATTAAATTATTTTATCCGTTGGGAGACCTTGCACAGTTTTGTATTGTACAGTAGTTTTGCTAAAAGAGGTCGTGCTTACATGGCAGTAGGTAGGAATATGGCTATAAGAAAAGCATTGCTACAAAAAGCCCAAAATGACCCTAGGTGGGTTTTAAGTCCTTCTGGCGATGATGATTTACTAGTACAAATAGGTGCACAGAAAAACAATGTACGTATTGAGGCACGTATGGGCAGTTTCACCTATAGTCCTGCAAAAGATAATTGGAAATCTTACTTACTCCAAAAACAAAGACACCTTTCAACAGGCAAATTTTATAAAAAAAGTACACAGTATTTATTAGGTGCTTATGCCTTTAGCCATGCGGCATTTTGGCTCTTGGCACTGCTCTTATTTTTAGGAAATTGGGGCTACTTAATTTATTCTTTAATGCTTATTAGATGCATTATTGTTTATAGCCTTTGGGCAATACATGCTGTAAAACTTAATGAAAAAAAGTTAATACCCTTTTTTATTCTCATGGATATTGCATGGTTATTTTATAATGTAATTTTGAGCCCCTATATTTTTTTTAAAACACAACAAAAATGGAAGTAGTTTATAATTATTTTGACGGCTTTGATAAGCAGCAACAACAACAATTTGAAGCATTACAAGATATCTATAAAGATTGGAATGAAAAGATCAATGTGATTTCGAGAAAAGATATTGAACATTTATATGAAAAACATATCCTACACTCTTTATCTATTGCGGCAGCTGTAAACTTCTCTAATGGTGCTCAGGTGATTGATATTGGTACTGGTGGCGGGTTTCCAGGTATCCCTTTAGCGATATTTTTTCCAGAAGTAGAATTTTTGTTAGTGGATAGTATTGGTAAAAAATTAAAAGTAGTTCAAGCGGTTATTGACCAAATCCAGCTTAAAAATGTGCAAGTACGTCATTGTAGAGTAGAAGAAATAAGAAGTAGGAA
>JBDHYE010000038.1:0-8539 GCA_039811245.1 Chitinophagaceae bacterium
ACTGGGTGAAATGCTCGGGCGAGATGGTTTCGCCCTCCGCCCAATAGGCTTCACATTCGGCGCAGAGCATGCCTTCACTCCACTCTCCTCTTATTTTTGATTTTTTTATTTCAAATGCAGCAGCATTTTGGGGGTGTACCCAAGCGCCAACTGGTGCTACCACTACCTTCTGCCCTATTGCTACATTTGAAGCACCACATACAATCTCTAATATTTGCCCTTCGGCTATTTGAACTTTTGTTTTTTTAAGCTTATCGGCATTAGGGTGTATGCTGCACTCTAACACATGCCCTATTACTAAACCTTGGAGACTCCCTTTAATGTGCTCAACCGCTTCAGTACCCTCAACCTCTAAACCTATTGAAGTTAAAATGGTACAAAGCTGTTCTAATTCAATATGTTGGGGTAAATATTGTAATAACCAAGAATATGAAATTGTCATTGAAATGAAAAATTTTGCCAAAGATACGTTTTGCAGGTAGGAATTTGCTATGAAATATCAAAGTAAATAGATAAAAAAAGATACTCACGAAGAATTGTGAATAAAATCTGCAAATCATAAACTACTAAGGAATAAAATGTATATAACAACACCTGAATTGTGGATAACAAACTATTGATGTGAGTTATTAGCAAAAACATAAGAACAACTACTGTAAAAGCTTTTCATCTATTAGAAAAACTAAATTTCATTTTTTTGAAGCAAGAGCCCTTTTTTAATTCTAATTTAGCTGCTTATCTCTAAAAAAAATCAGTCCTAAAACATAAGTTATAGCATCTGAATCATAAAGCATTACAATTAGCAGCACATGGCCGTAAATATTAAGAAAGATTTTAGTAGTTATAGAAAAAATAAAACCGATTTAAACAATCTGGTGTATGGCAAACTACCTCCTCAAGCTAATGAACTGGAAGAAGCAGTACTTGGGGCAATTATGCTTGAAAAAGACAAGCTTGCTGAGGTACTTGAAATCATACAAAGTCCTGATTGTTTTTATGTTAATGCCCATCAAAAAATTTATGCAGCTATCCGCAGATTATTTGATCGAGGCTTACCCATAGATATGCTTACTGTAAGTGAAGAGCTTAAAAAAGCCGATGAACTTGAAATGGTAGGTGGTGCCTATTTTTTAACCAAGCTTACTATGAATGTAGTAAGTAGTGCACACGTAGAAGCCCATGCTAGAATCGTGATGGAGAAATTTATCCAACGTGAACTCATAAGGTTATCAGGCGAAGTGATCAGCGATGCTTACGAAGACAGCACCGATGTGTTTGACCTTTTAGACAAAGCTGAAACCAACCTTTACGAAATAACAGACAAGCACCTTCGTAAAAATTTCAAAAGTCTTACTGAGGTTTTGACCAAAACAATGACCGAAATAGAAGAGGCAAAAAACAGGAAATCTGATGTAACTGGTGTACCTAGTGGTTTTTCAGAACTGGATAGCATTACTGCAGGTTGGCAAAAAAATGCATTAATTGTAGTAGCCGCTAGACCCGCCGTGGGTAAAACTGCATTTACTTTAAATCTTGCTATGAATGCTGCCGCCAATGCCGAAAAACCTTACCCGGTAGCCTTCTTCTCACTAGAAATGGGAGCTGGAGAATTAGTAAAAAGAATGCTCTCTGCTGTAACTGAAGTGAAAATGGACGCTATTACTAAAGGCAGAATGGAAGAGCACGAGTTTGTACAATTACAAGAACGTATGCATCGCTTAGCTAAGATGCCCATATATCTTGACGACCAAGCTGCCCTCAATATCTTTGAGCTACGCGCCAAAGCCCGAAGGTTAAAACAAAGACACGATATACAACTTATAATCATTGACTACTTACAATTAATGAGTGGTTCAAGTGATAAAGGGCCTGGTAATAGAGAACAAGAAATTAGTAAAATATCTCGTGACCTTAAAGCATTGGCTAAAGAGCTGGAGATACCAATTATTGCCCTTTCTCAATTAAACCGTGCGGTAGAAAGTCGTAAAGAATCTAAAGTGCCTCAATTGAGTGACCTAAGAGAATCTGGAGCTATTGAACAAGATGCCGACATGGTAATGTTTCTATATCGTCCGGAATATTATGGACAAGAAAGCAATGAATTAGGAGAAAACATTGAAGGAGAAACCCATATCCATATAGCCAAAAACAGAAGCGGTAGTACAGCCACTGTAAAACTCAAATTTGAAAAAGAATTCCAAAAGTTTGTTCCTTTAGATCAAAACTTAAACCATATTAGAGCTCAGTACGACCCCAACCAACGATTAAACAATAAAACGAACCAAGGGGGTAATACCTCTAAAATAATGGTTGATGATAGTATAGGTTATCAAACCTTAAGTTCTAAAGCCAATCATGTAACTTTTGATGAAGAGGAAGATGAAAATACAAACCTTAACCGAAATACAAGGAAAGGTTTAAACAGACAATCTAATGCTCATCTTGATGATGAAGATGTACCTTTCTAAAATAAAATACTATGGCAAAACAATATTGGTTAGTAAAATCGGAACCTTTTAAGTACAGTTGGGATCAATTTGTAAAAGATGGTCAAACCGTATGGGACGGGGTAAGAAACTATCAAGCCCGCAATAATCTAAGAGCAATGCAAATAGGTGACCCTGTATTATTTTATCATTCCAATGAAGGACTCTGTATTGTAGGCATCGCAGAGGTAACTTGTACTGCCTACCCTGACCCCAGTAGCGATAATCCTAATTGGCTTGTGGTAGAACTAAAACCACAAAAGGCTTTTAAGCAACCTGTAAGTTTAAAGAGCCTTAAAGAAAAACCAGAATTTGAACAACTCTCATTAATCAAACAGAGCCGCTTATCGGTATGCCCCATAAGGCCTGAAGAGTTTAAAGCAATTCTAAAATTGGGTCAATAAAAATTAATGTTTAAAAAGCTATTTTTTTGAAATAGATTTTTTATGCCTTCTAATTTAATATTTCTTAACAAATCATTTTTATGGAAAATAGTGCTTGACAAAGTTTATGAACTATAAACTTCAAAGCTTATGTTTTATAAAATTGTCCCAATCGTAGCACTAAGTATCTTGAGCGCTTATAGTGCTGCTGCACAAGTACCCTTTAAGTATCAGCAAACGCAAATACCACAAGTGCAGCCCAAAGACTTTATTCAAAATCCACAAAAAATACAAGTTGTATTTGCCCTAGATGCTACGGGTAGTATGAGTGGACTTATCCAAACAGCAAAAGAGAAGATTTGGGCAATAGCTGGTAGTGTAGCACAAAACAGCCAATGCCCAACAATAGAAATCGGATTGCTATTTTATAGAGATCGTGGAGATGCCTTTGTAACCAAGCATGTAGCTCTAAGCCAAGACTTAGATAAAATTTATGCACAGCTTATGGATATTGAAGCCGATGGTGGTGGCGATAGTCCAGAGAGTGTGAATCAAGCATTATATGAATCTGTACATCAATTTCAATGGAGCAAACACCCAAACAGTTATAAAACCATTTTTCTGGTAGGCGATTGTCCTCCTCATATGGATTATCGTGAAGTGAAATATCCTCAAACATGCATAGAAGCTCAGAAGAGAGGCATTGTGGTAAATACCTTATTAATGGGTAATGATAGAACAGCTGCAAAAATCTGGAAACAAATAGCGCAATACACTTCAGGTTCTTATACACAAATCGGAATGGATGCGAACAATATTAACACACAGAGCCCTTATGATGAAGAGATCAGTAAGACTTCAGAAGCATTAGACCAACTGCGTTATAGCTATGGTAGTGAAGCAGAGCAAAATGCCTATGAACAAAAGAAAAATTGGAGTAAACATATTGCAGAAAAAGCCAGTAGCGCTAGTAAAGCTTCTAGAGCCGCATATCATAAAACCAGTAGTGGTAAAAGTAGCTATATAGGCAAGAAAGAACTCTTAAATGATGTAGCCGAAAACAAAGTTGATCTGGATAAATTACCCAGCAGCGCACTCCCTAAAGAGCTGCAAGGGCTTAGCAAAACAGCTTTATCACAAGAGCTATCAAAGAAAATACAACTTAAAAAAAAATTAGACCAAAAGCTCGATACCTTACTTACTAAAAGAAGTGATTATATCAAAAAGAGCCTTGAACAAAAAGATGAAGCTAGTGTAGAAAATGCTTTTGAAACAAAAATTTACAAAAGCATGAAAGAACAAGCTGCCAAGAAAAACATCAATTTAGCAAAAGACACTAAGCATTAAAACCCTCTGGAAAAGGTTTAAGATCGATCACTCTTAATTGTAAATTACGCTTACCATTAAACTCGTTTAGATCGATAGTGTAAACAATGTTTACGGCAGCTTGCTGCAATAATGGGTACTTATCGGCCATGTTAAAACCTATGCCTTCGATAAGTGTTCCATTAGTGTTACTCAACACAAACTTGATATGTTGCTCTTTTAAAACTCTACTACTATTTTGAAAATCTCTAAGATTTAAAGTACAAAATATTGGGCGCATATTGCTAGGTCCAAAAGGTTCAAACTGTTGAACAATATTATAAAAACGCATGGTAATATCTTCAAGCTGTATTACTGCATCTACAAATATTGTGGGAAATAACATTTCAGGGCTAATACGCGCAGCCACTACTTGTTCAAATTTTTCTATAAATTTGGGATAATTATCAGTAGTCATCGTGAGCCCTGCAGCATAAAAATGCCCACCATAATTTTCTAACAAATCAGCGCAAGCATCTATAGCTTCATACACATTAAAACCCAATACAGAGCGAGCAGAACCTGATACTTTACCATTACTATGTGCCAATACTATAGTAGGCCGATAACAGTGCTCTATTAACCTACTAGCTACTATCCCTACAACCCCTTTATGCCAATGCTCTTGATACAGTACCGTAGATTTTTTCTGCATCAACTGCGGGTCATTTTCTAAGAGTTGTAAGGCCTCTTCGGTGATGTTTTTATCTACCTGCTTACGGTCAGAATTATCCACCATTAATGCTTGAGCAAACGTTTTTATTTTTTCTAAATCTTGCTCTATGAACAACTCTACTACTTTGCGAGCATCGTCCATTCTACCCGCTGCATTAATCTTAGGGCCTACTACAAAAACTAAATCCGATAGACAAATTTTTTTATCCAAAACCCCCGAAAGGCTCATCAATGCTTTAATTGAGGGACAAGGGTTGGTATTAATTTTTTCAATACCATAAAATGCTAAGACTCTATTTTCACCATCTACGGGTACAATATCAGAAGCAATACTTGTAGCTACTAAATCGAGGTAGGCTTCTAGCTCAGCGAAATCTATATGCCATTGTTGAGCCAAGGCACTAATAAGTTTAAAGCCTATACCACAACCACTCAATTCTTTATAGGGATAATTACAATCTCCTTGCTTAGGATTTAAAATAGCTAATGCAGGAGGTAAAACAGTATCGGGTAAGTGGTGGTCGCACACAATAACATCAATGCCTAAGGATTGTGCATAGCGAATGAGCTCTACAGATTTAATACCACAATCTAGTGTGATCATTAATCCAAAACCCTTTTCTTTAGCATAATCTACACCTTGTTTAGAGATGCCATAGCCCTCGCGGTAACGATGGGGTATGTAAAAATCTAAAGGGCCTTGATAGTGTTTTTTAAGAAATGAATAGACTACAGATACCGCAGTAGTACCATCTACATCATAATCGCCATAGACTAAAATAGATTCCTTAGAGGCTATGGCTTTTTCAATACGTTGTACTGCAATAAGCATACCTTTCATTAAAAAAGGATCGTGCAGATCTTGCAGTTGCGGTCTAAAAAAATGTTTAGCTTCATCAAAACTAGACAAGCCTCTCAATGCCAAGAGGGTACATAAAGCCGGGTGAATTTTAAGTACGGCTTGTAAGCTTTCTATTTGTTGAGCCGCTACGGGCTGTAGTTTCCATTGTTTATGCAGAGAAGGTAGTGCCAAAATCTAATTGTTGTACTGCTTGATAATATGCATTCATCCATTGGTCAAGTTGCGTCTTTCCTTCTGGCAATGCTATAAAGTTTTCAAAATTCCCTTTTGCCAAAATCTTTTCCAATAAAGCATCTTGAGCTGCTATGCACTGCATAACGGTATGGTAAGGGGTATGGGTAAAAGATACCATTTCATAAGTAGAAATAAATTCTTTAGGGTACATTTTACCTAATAGTTTCTCCACTCTTTTTCGTTCTAAGAATAAGGGGTCGGCTACCTTATCACGCATCTCTTCAAAATTCATGATCGCTAAATCGCCTACTGCATCGCCATTGGGTTTGCGCAGTTTTTCGTATGTTGCTAAGATAGTAGTCCAATCATCTCCCCATTGTTCCATTAAAGCATATAATGTAGAGCAATCTTCAAAACCGGCATTCATACCTTGTCCATAAAAAGGTACAATAGCATGAGCCGCATCACCTATTAAGGCACTTTTGTCTGAAAAATGCCAAGGGAATATTCTAGTTGTTATGAGTGAAGAGGTAGGGTTTTTAATAAAATCATCTACCATAGAGGGCGCAAGATCAAAAGCATCTTTAAAATTTGTTTCTAAAAATGCGCTGATGTCTTCTCTTTTTTGTAGCGATTGAAAAGAAAGGTCACCTTCAAACGGGAAAAATAATGTACAAGTAAAACTGCCATCAAAATTGGGTAAGGCAATAAGCATATAATTATGTCTTGGCCAAATATGGAGTGCATTTTTTTCCATTAAAAATGAACCCTCTTTACCAGCTGGAATATAAAGCTCTTTATAACCGTGAGCCAAATAAAACTGCTGGTAATCTACCCTATCGGCAAAACTGTAACTAGTGCGTAATGCAGAGAAAGCACCATCTGCACCAAAAAGTAAATCGGCTTTGTGGGTTTTCTGTGCACCATTAAAATCAAACTGTACTTCATTAGTATGTACATTTACCGATGTAGCCCTATGATCAAAATGTATTTGAACACCATTCTGCTCTGCTACATCCATCATTTTAATATTCAGATCGCCTCTACTTACAGAGTAAATTGCTTCGTTATTTTTACCATAAGCTTGATAAGCTGTAGTACCGTCTGGCAAGTGTAAACTTCTACCATACATAGGTATCGTAATAGGGGCAATATCTTCTTTAATCCCTGCAAGTTCTAAGGCTTTCCAAGCTCTTTGACTTATAGCAAGGTTAATGGATTTGCCGGCATATATTGATGTTTTACGAGGGTCGGGACGGCGCTCGTAGATATTCACTTTATAGCCTTTGTTTTTGAGCAATACACTTAATACTGAGCCTACCAAACCGGCACCTAAAATACTAATCTCTCTTGTCATGAATTTATTTAAAGCTTAAGGAGCAAATATAATTATTATCAATTAATAAACATTAGTTCATTTTACAAACGCTTATTCTTTGATATTAGTCATAAAAAAAGAAGCCTTTAAAGGGCTTCTAAACTTTTCTGAATGATCGCAACCGATTCTTCTATCTCTGCTCTAGTAATAATAAGCGGTGGAGAAAGACGGATTTTATCTTTATGGGTAGGTTTTGCCAATAAACCATTTTCCATCATAGTATAGCAAAGCTTCATAGCTGTATCTTCTTGAGCATTGCTACTATTCTTAATAACAATAGCCGTAAAAAGACCTTTTCCTCTTATGGTTTCAATATGCTTACTATTCAATTCTGTTAGCAATTTTCTAAAATGCGCACCTTGTGCTAATGCATTTTCACACATTGCTTCATCTTGCAATACTTTCAACGATTCGATAGCTACTGCACAAGCCAGTGGATTACCGCCATAAGTACTTCCATGCTCACCGGGTTGAATAAGGAGCATAATCTCATCATCGGCCAAAACCGCCGATACGGGCATCGTACCTCCCGATAGAGCCTTACCTAAGATTACAATATCTGGTCTTACATCTTGTTCATGATGGCAGGCCAACAGCTTACCGGTACGCCCTAAACCAGTTTGAATTTCATCGGCAATAAAAAGTACGTTTGCTGCTTTACACAATGCTGCTACTTTACTTAAATAACCTTCATCGGGTACTATAACACCTGCTTCGCCCTGTATGGGTTCCACCAAAAATGCAGCTACATTGGGATCTTGTAAAGCCTGTTCTAAAGCACTTATATCATTATAGGTTACCAGCTCATAGCCCGGCATGTATGGACCATAGTTGATTCTTGCACTAGGGTCATTACTAAAAGAGATCACATTAAGTGTTCTGCCGTGAAAGTTATTTTCACAAACTAATATTTTAGCCGCTCCTTGTGGAATATTTTTTATCTCATAAGCCCAGCGTCTGGCCAATTTCAAGGCAGTTTCTACAGCCTCTACACCGCTATTCATTGGGAGTACTTTATCATAACCAAAAAGCTGAGTGATATATGCAGCATACTCTCCCAACAGATTGCTATGGAAAGCTCTTGATGTAAGCGTTAATTGGTGCGCTTGATCTACTAGGGCACTAATGATGCGTGGGTGGCAATGCCCTTGATTTACGGCAGAATATCCTGAAAGGAAATCAAAATATTTTTTGCCATTTACGTCCCATACATGCA
>JBDHYE010000039.1:0-8491 GCA_039811245.1 Chitinophagaceae bacterium
AATTATACAAATCGTAAACTGCTGTTGAGTTGATACTTTGGTTTACATATTGTTTACCATTGGGCGATGTGATATAACCATCATCGTCTGGACGACTTGTGTAAGGATAAACACCCAATACATTTCTAATATTAAATAAGTTTTGGAAATAAACGAAAGCCGTTAAATAATACTTACGTTTAGCAGCAGAGCTGGTGCTTACTACAGCTTCACCCTCAGCAGCTTTTCTAGCAAAACCACTAATCATAAAACGCTTATCTAAACGCATATCTAAACCAAAGTGCCAAGGTAAACGAGTTCCGTTTAAGCCGCCTTGTATAGCATTACCTATAGGAGCTTGGTAGGTAGTATAAGGCTCACCACTACGAGCACGGATAATCATATTGGCATTGAAATATTGTAAGAAATGTTTACCATTAATGGTTGGACCTTCATTTTCGTCGTAACTATAGTTAAAATTCAAGTTAATGTTGTGCCTTGAATCATAAGTCAATGGTGCTACATAACGTAAATTAGGTAAACCTGCAGAGATAAAGTTTTGTAATAAACCTGTAGTTGCTACTTGGCTACCACTACCTCCATTACTTGAGGTAGCACTAGAACCGGTACCATCTGCAAATTGCAAGGTATATGCTAAGGTCATTTCAATTGGAATACTTGCATTTTTAGGTTTTCTGTAATCGTAAGAGAATGTGAAGCCTTTAGTGGTAGAGAAGTCTCTGTTACCAAAGGTATAATAAGTCTGTGGCCAAGCATAAAGATATGGACGTACTTGAATCATATCTTTTCTTTCTCTATAGAATGCACTGATACCAATACCTGAATTATTAGACACTTGTTGTTGAAAACCTAATTCGTAATCAAATGTTTTTTCTGGTTTCAAATTCGGGTTACCAATAAGAGAACCTGTGTTATTGGCTAAGTACATATAATCTAATGGCGTAGCATAGTTGCCTGTTTTAGGTCGCTGCACTAAGATGTCGTAGTGGGCATAGAATAGTGCCTTACCATCATTGATTGGGAAATCAAACTGGAAACGAGGAGATGCTGTAACCTTTGGTTTATAATCGGTAAATGATAAATTAGGATCATAATTAGCATCGGTAATTTTAGTTTTACCCCCTGGAGTTAAGTATGGGGTAGGGTCAGTACCGCCATTTTCTAATTTAAGTACAGAAGGGTCTGCAATCTCAACACCATAGGCATTATACCATTTATCACCATTACGATATCCGATAACCGATGGATTAGCAGACTGGTTATTATTTACATAAACAGCATAGTCGTCGCCAATATTACCAGGATGTTTACCGCCGTTAATAATATTTCTAGCACCGTCCACTCCATTTTTTCTATTTAGTTCATAAAGAGAGTAAGGATCTTTAAGCACTTTAGTATTGTTATCGTAACGCTCTATACGTACCCCTACGTTAAAGTTCATATCTTGGAAACGGAATTTATCCATTACGTAACCAGCGATATAGTTAGGACTGAAAGCAGCGATAGGGCGAGTATATTGACCATTAGCTTTAGCGGTAAAGAAATCGTTGAAATTAGTATTTCCTTTTTGTTTATTACCTAAGTAATCGTAACCATTATAAGATACAAAACTAGCACCATTATTGATTAGCTCATCGGCAGAGAATAAATCTAAAGATAATTTAGAAGGATCTACTGAATGGATATCAATATAATCTGAAGCACCTAGTCCTAATCTACTTCTTAAATTGCGGTCAAAATTACTCTGGTCTCCATTATTTAAACGGTTATAAATAATAGTATCAGTAGGGCCAAAGAAAGCTCCTGCATCTACTTGGTCTTTGGTGTAATGTACGCCGTTATGAACAAAAATTGGGTTAGCATAGTCTAAACCTAAGATATGAGCATTTGACAATTGCATCATTCTATTCCAAAGAGAGTTATTACCAGCACCCGTTAAGTTAATACTAGCACTATAGTTACTCTGACTACGTTGTTCATAATAAAGACCAAACTGTATGGCATGCGTTGTTTTCTTAGGTTTAAAATCGAAAGAGGCGTCTGCATGAAGACCTACTTGGCTAAAAGTACCATAGCTATATCCGGTCATGCCTGCTCCTATATTACCAATATTTACATTTTGTACTTGAAGCGCAGCATTAGGGAAATCACCATTCATTAAACCTCTATAACGTTGTACTTGAGTATAATCTGTCAACATACCTAATTGGTCTGCATATTTATATACATCTCTTGTATAGTTCGCTAAGATTGGGTTTTTGTTTGAAGGATCAAAAGAAATACCGCTTACTAGATCATAAGTTTGAAGTAATACCGCTTTACGACCTGATATAGAGTCTGTACCAAAAGAATAAAAAGGCATTCTAGATTGTGTAAATTTACCTACATAACCATAATCAAAAAGGTTTCTTTTAAAATTAGGATTTTCTACACTTGAATTTGTTCTTTGATAGTCTAATTGTATTGTGTAATACGCATTAGATATTACAGGGTTTTTCTTAACAGAGTCTGTTGAGCTACTTACTTTATTATTAAAAGATTGTCTAAAGCGTAAATAACCTCTATATACCGAAACAATTTGGTTAGGAATAGCTTCTGGAGCAAAATAAGAGTTAGAACGGCTATACGCTTGACTGTTATTATAATTAAAGTTACCGCCTGCTGTGATATTGATTTTATCGGTTAAGGCATAGTCTAACTTACCATTAAAACGCACGGTTTGGCTAGAGTTATTGAGCTGGCGCTTTTGAAGATTAAAATCGTTTTTAGTTACAGTATTACTTGAAGGCAACATTACATTACCTGTAGAAGTATTGTATAATGTAAGAGGATTATCTTGCATTCTTTTTAAGACATCACTTTTCAATACTGGATTTTTGGTAAATGTAGGGTTATCGTCTTGATCATATTGATAGTCAATACCAGCTAAGAAACCTAAAATGGGTTCTTTAACGCCATCTCTAGTTTTAGAAACCAATGGTCCAGTAAATGATGCATTTACTAAGTTTTGGTTATATCCATCTACAGAATGTTGTGCTTGTACCGTACCTTTAAGAGTAGAAGACATACCTTTAGAAGTGATATATACCACACCCCC
Organism: Chitinophagaceae bacterium; assembly: GCA_039811245.1. Classification (GTDB taxonomy): domain Bacteria; phylum Bacteroidota; class Bacteroidia; order Chitinophagales; family Chitinophagaceae; genus Rurimicrobium. The sequence goes on from JBDHYE010000039.1 coordinate 3,098, forward strand.
AGTAGCGTCACCAAGGTTAGCAGGGATACCAGAAGAGAAAACTTGTAATTGATCTACAGTACCTTGAGCAGGAGTAACTGCACCTTGAATAATTTGACCATCTAACATATACACAGTACCGTCACCACGGGCACCACCTATTCTTAACTCGCCACCGTTTCTAGACTGTTGCACATTAGGGCCTAAAGAAGCCATATCTAATAGGTTTCTTGTTGGGGCACGTTCAATTTTCTCAGAACCTACTGCTGTAATTTTATTTACAACGGGTTGTTTATATTGTACCTTAACTACTTCTTTAAGATTTTTAGCATCGGTACTCATTTTATTGTTAATTTTTACAGAGCCTCCATTAGATACTGTAATAGAGCCAATCTCTTTAGTGGCATAACCCATGGTAGAAAACTGAATGGTATAAGTACCTGCCTGTAAGGGTTTCACAGAGTATGTACCGTCATCTTCGGTAACGGTACCCCCTTTAACAAGCCCTCCTTGAGTTACTTTTACAATAACTCCTGGGAAAGGTGCATTATTCTCATCGGTAACAGTACCATAGAGCTCTCCATTCTGTGCAAAGGCACTATGCGAGAAGCCCAATAAAATCAATATAAAGAGGTAGAGGAAAGAATGTTTCATACGCAACTTCTGTAGTTTGTTAAAATATTAATGGGTAAAGGTAAAAGATTTTGTTAAACAAAAAAAATTTAACCGAAATTTTATCGAATATAAATAGTTTGTATGCTGAAATATGTTATATCAAAGGGTCATCTAATGAAGTCTATGGGTATACAAGGGCTTTGTTTAACCTATTTTAGGGGATTCACAAGCACCTAGCTAAGAAATTGAGCCAGCTTATGTTTTAAAACATTACTCATTTTATAAAGTGCTTCAAAACTATATCCTGCAATATGAGGACTCAGCAGCACATTATCATAACTTAACAATTGATCAAAAATGTTTTTGTTTTCAGGATTCATTTTTGAAAAAGGTTCTTCTATCCACACATCTAATGCTAGAGCTTTTATTTTACCTGCTTGAATACTAGGGATTAACATTTTGGGCTCAAGCACCGGACCTCTTGACGTATTGATTAAAAAAATCGGCTTTTTAAACTGATTGATAACATCTTGATTCAGCATTTGATAGGTATCCTCTTGAAGGGGTACATGTAAGCTCACAAAATCTGCACGCTCAAAAATAGGAGCTAAGGAATCGCATACTTGGTAGGCAGGATTAGGGTCAATGGTTTTATATTTATCGTATAAAAGGATATTTAAACCAAAAGGGATTAATAATCGGGTTAAAGCTGCACCTGTATGCCCATAACCGATGATAGCAAATGTTTTTCCTTCTAACTCTGTACCTCTATTTTCTTCTCTAAGCCATAAGCCCTTTTTGAGCTCTTGATAAGATTTGACAAGGTGATTATTTAATGTCAATATCATAGCCAAAGCATGTTCTGCCACTGCATTACAATTGCCTTCAGGGCTACTCACACAAAACACTCCTTTTTGAATAGCGTATTCTTGATCAATAATCTCCATTCCTGAGCCCATACGACCAATAAATTTAAGTTGGGTAGCTTGATCCAAAAAAGGTTTATCAATCATTAATCTTGTAGAAGTAATGATACCAACATATTGATGCGCTTGCTCTAAAGCTTGTTGTTGTGTAATATTTAAATTATACACCAACTCGTAAGCGTTACACTCAAGAGCCTCTTTTAAAATATTGTGAATGGGTGCAGCAATTAAAACTTTCATTGTAGAGAATACTTAAAACCTAAGCGTTAACTATTATAGATTTTATTATATAAATGTACGAAATCTTGAACAGACAATTGTTCTGCTCTTTTATTAAACACTTCGTCTTGTTTTATCCCTTGTGGTATAATGGGCGCCAGTGCATTGCGAAGCGTTTTTCTTCTTTGGCTAAAAGCCAATTTAACAAACTTCTTAAACGTATTAAAATTATCAATTTGGTAAGGATTGCCCAAGGATTTACAATACAGCACACCACTCATTACTTTAGGAGGAGGTGTAAAGGCTTGTGGAGGCACATCAAATAGGTATTGTACTTTATAATAGGCTTGAAATAATACACTCAAAATGCCATAGGTTTTCGTGCCATGTGCTGCGGCAATACGCTGTGCCACCTCTTTTTGAAACATTCCTAACACTTCATCTACAGTGCTTCTCCAATCAAGTATTTTAAACATAATTGGTGAAGAAATATTGTATGGAAAATTACCAATAATACTAAAGCTCTCGTCAAAAGGTTGCTCACTAAGAAGAAAATCTTGATGAATTATTTTGTCTTTAATTGCCGGGTATTTTTGGTTTAAATAAGTAACTTTTTCTAAATCAATCTCTATGACCTTATAAGCTTTATTGGGTTTTTCTAATAGATATTTGGTAAGAGCACCAGCACCAGGGCCAATCTCTAGCAAAGACTTGTCTAAACTATATTGTAATTGATCAACAATCTGCAAGCAGATGTTTTCATCGTGTAAAAAATGCTGCCCTAATGCTTTTTTTAACTGATATTCTTTTTTCATTTAAGTACAAAGTTACGTGTATTTATACTGCACGCTTCATTATGATGAATGATTATTAAACTTATAAGGTGCAAATGCAATGCTAACTAAAGTAATAGAGAAAGCAGCCCTAAGCTACTAAGTATAAACTTCTTAAAAATGATTTATACATTCAACACAGTTCTATACCAACAATAAACCCCACAATATAATTATTGCGGGGTTTAATTGAGCAAAGCATTTGAGCACTCTATTTCAATGCAGCTTTTAATTGTTTTACAAATGCATCATTAGGATCAAGCACGGTTATCTTATCAATATAATTTTTTGTTTGTGCCTTATCGCCTTTGTTATAATAGTAAAGTGCAATGTATTGGTAGGCCTTCATTAAGTCTGCTGGCTTTTTAGAATAGTCTTTGGTATCGGGAATATTTAACCAGTCGTTGAAGAAGGGTAATGCGTCACCAGCTTTTGCTTCATTATCAACTGCAGCGGCTACTCTAGCTTGCCAATACACAGCTGAGGGTTGCTCAGGGTATTTACTACGCATAGTTGCAAAGGCTTTAGCAGCAACATCATAATTTTTACCATAGTAACTGTATAACCCCCAATTAAAATAATCTAAGGGTCCGGCATCTGGATTATCGGCTACCGCCATACCATACCATTCGCCGGCTTTAGCATAAGCATCTGATGTTTTTTTAGCGATAAATATTTCGGCAATTTTATGGTAGATATCTTTTTTATTTTTAGAAGAATCTGCTGCCACTGCTTTTTTATAATAGGTATCTGCCTCATCTACTCTACCGTTTTGGCTTAATATTTTACCATAATACATATAGTCTGAGGGAAGCACTTTTTTTGGATTTTGTTTTGCAAAAAACAAGTCCATATTTTTAAGTGCGTTAGCAGAATCTCCTATTTCAGATTGGCTATAGCCAATAATTCTGTACATATAAGGTTTTTCAACACCTGCATCAATTAAGGCCTGCATTTCTTTAATCGCTTCAGGATAATATTTAGCTAAAAAGAGTAGATTGGCGTGTTGTATTTTATCCTCATTGGTTTTATCAGATAGTTTTAAATATTCATCACTATTTTGTTTAGCGATTTCATATTTACCAACATTAAAATAGGCGTTGGCCAAATCTCTATATGGCAATGGATTATTAGGGTCAGCCTCTTTAGCGCGATTATAATTTACAAGGGCACTATCATATCTACGGGCTTGGTACCACAATTTACCAATACGGCTATATGCGATAGAGTTCTTAGGATCTTTAGCGATGATGTTCTCATAGCTGCTCATAGCTTTACCACCACCATCTTCTAATTGTTGAGAGGCATCGCCAAAACCTAATTTAAGTCTTAGGTTAGCAGGGTCTTTTTCTAATGCTTTAGTAAAATATTCTACCGCCAATTTAGGATTCCCTCCCTCTGAGGCTAAGGCTTGCGCTGCAAATTCATAAGGTTCAACATCTTTCTTTTTTGCTTTAGAAGCAGCTTCTAGGGCTTTAGCGGTAGCTTCTGTAGTTTTATCTTCTGCATAAAGCACTCTAGCCATACCTGCAATATTGGCGGCATCATCGGGGTGTTTAGCAAATGTTGCTTTTGCTGCTTCAATATTTTCATTACCTAACTGAGCTAAGCCTAGATAGTAATTAGCTCTAGCATTGCCAGCGGCTAAAGGAGCAAATATTTTTTCGGCACTGCTATAGCGCTCATATTGCAACATTTTAATCCCTTCTTCTAAACTTTGGGCATTAGTACTTAATGCTAAACCTAAAAAGGCGCTTGCCAAAATTTGTTTTTTAAATTCAATCCTCATTTTTATAAAATATATAGTTTAGTTGTTTAAATTTTTATAATCCATAGACTACTGTTCGTCGCTGGGGTTTATTGCAGCATCTCTTATCACAATGCTCATACGCATAGGCACTAGGCGCTCTTTGCCTAAAATTAACTGTCCTTTATCAAAAGCCATAAAGTTGCTAAAACCGGTAGCAATACCTTGATAGGTTTCATTTTTAATATAGTACATTTTGCGTACCAAAGGATAATGTTTTAGTGCAATGTCTGCTTGGTAGGGTTGATAGAACTGCCCGAGAGAATCATTATAAATAGCTGCCACTTTGATATCTGTATTAAAATTTTCAAGGGTCGAATCCATCGTGTCGCTGATATAACTCAAACCTACAAAACCAATAGCATTGGGGTTCTGCTGTACGTATTGAATTACGGCTTCATTGCTTTTAGCAGCATAAATTTCCTTGGCTAGGTTTTGGCCTTTTAGTAATGAGTCTTTCATATAGCGTAGTGTAGAAGAACCTTCGTTATCAAATACCACTTGATACTTTTTACTATAATTACCGCTTAATATTCCTTGCAGTTGGGTTTTACTAAATAAGGTATCCTTGCTATTCTTATTGACTACTAATGCTACAGCATCTTTGGCAAGCGCCAATGATGAAGGGACTATTTTTTTAGCTAGACAATAATTATTTTCTTCTTCACTTAAAGTTCTTGATACGATAATTAATTTTGTTTTCCCTTCAAGAAAGTCTTTAATAGCTTGAGCTTCGGGCTTATAAGCAGCGCTGATATCCGCTTTAGGGAAATTACTTTTATACACCTTAATCTCTTCTTCTATGACCGGGCGGAATGTTTCATCAACAGAAAGTACCAAATGCCCACTCGTGGGGGTATCGGTCTCTTTGTTGTCTTTTTTGCTTTCGGTACAAGATACTATTATGCTTGTACAGAGTAATGCAATAGCCCAATATTTAATGCGTAGCATAAGTGCAATTTTAATCTTATTTTCAAAAAAGGTAGTCTTAATGGCTTATAAACTAACAGAAGTT
>JBDHYE010000040.1:0-8375 GCA_039811245.1 Chitinophagaceae bacterium
TCACAATTTCATTCCTATTGAAATCTTTCTCGAAATACCCTACTATATTAGGTTTTGACCGTTTTCAAATCACTTTTTTCTTAGCCAATCAGGAAAATAAAAAAACAACAGCCATAGCCGTTTGCAACAAACACTTAAATCAAGCTTTTGGCTGTGTAAAAAAACAAATCCCTTTACCAAGATAATTATTTAAAAAATATTGCCTTATTGGTTGGGTTGGTGGTACAGTTCAAGTTAGGTGGCAGTTTTTATTGAATAGTTAGGTTTATTTTTCGTCCAAGTCCAAATTCAATAAGTTTATAGAGGGTTGAAAGTTGTATGTCGCTGTGTCCGTTTTCAATCCTTGATATAAAACTTTTTTTTGCACCAATTTTGTCTGCAAGCTGTTCTTGTGTTAGTTGTGCTTGTTTACGTTCTTCTTTAATCAGTTCGCCAATAGCAAACGACTTTGCTTTAATTTCAAATTCGGTGCGTTTTTCAGTCCCAATTTTTCCATACCTTTGGTCAAGATGTTTGGAAAAAGTTTTGATGTTTTTATTTTTTGTTTCCATCGTTAATCTTTTTTTGTTCGTTAAAATATTCTTGCATTATTTTTTCTGCTTTCTCTAATTCCTTGCTTGGTGTTTTCTGTGTCTTTTTTTGAAACCCGTTAAAAAGTGCAATTAAGTTGCCTTTGTCGAAGCAACAAAATATTCGATAGATGTTGCTTTCATATTCAATTCGGATTTCAAAAAGTCCTTTAACACCTTCAATGCTTTTAAAAAATTTTGTAGGGATACGTTCGATAATCGTAAACATAAAAAGCACTTCATCAATTTTATCCTTAACTTTTGGGGTTAGCGGTTCAAAAAAGTCATCGAAATAGTCTTTATAGAATATAATTTCTCGAATTGCATTCATTTTACAAAGTTAACTAATAATGGAACAATACGCAAATTATCAATGAAATTTTGTTAGCTGATTTTCGGGGTAAGGTGTTGGTCTATAATTGCCACCAACGTCAGTCTGTGAAAAAATATTCACAAAATCCACCAAAAATACAAAACATTTTCATAAACCATGCCCTATTGAAATCTTTCCAAAATACCTACTATATTAGGTCTTGACCGTTTTCAAATCTCAATATTTACACTAAAAGATACACCTTTCCGGCAGTTAATGTGATTACGAGTGATTGATGCCTTTGTAGATAAGTAAGATTTAAAAAAGTTGGAAATTAAATCCTTCTGGCAAACAGATTATTTATGGGTAGGAGAATTTGTGTGCCTTTATCCATAAACGCTACAATACCAATCTGATAGCCATTATAGCAGTCCTTCAAAAGAAAAACAGGCGTTCTGCCTGTTGCAATGAATAAATAATCAAATCGGTAACCCCATAATAATGAAAGCCAGCACTAGTTTCGTTCAACTAAGGTTTAGCTCCGCTGATTTTCAATTCATTTATAACCTTTCGAGCAAAACGAAACCTTGTTATTACAGGCTGGCGTTGTTGTTTAATCGTTCTGTTTGTTACTTATTTCGTTTATTGTTTGTTTAAGTTTTTCAATTCTGTCTTCGGTATCTATTCCGTCTGTATTTTGAGCAACGATAAATTTGCCGTCATTGTCAATTGTTCCATTGCTTTCTAATTCGTCCAATAAAGTGTTTAATGTTCGGTCTGTCATTCCGTTTTCAAACAGGAAACCATTAGGAATAGAAGAAATTAATATCTTTTTTCTGTTATGAGTTAAGACAAGTTTAGCACCATAATTATTCTCTAACTCTAATTTTTTGTTTGATTTGGAAAGTTCATACAAAAAAGGGTCCCAATGGTAGCCATTAAACTGCCTTTCTTTCATCTTCCAAATACAATAATCACTATTGCTATGCCAATTAAAGTTACCTTGATTGCTATTTTCTCTGAATGAAGGATACTTTAAAAAATAATACTTCCAATCTTTAGGATTGGTTGTATATGTTGAAAGAGCATTGTCAATTGGTTGTGAAATTGCAGTACCGTTGTTAGTGATAAAATAATCCAAACAAGCCAATAAAGTTTGTTGTGTTTTAGTTTTAAACTGTGATTTATTATAACCTGGTGTCGTAAGAAAACTTCTTATGTTACGATGTTTAGCTGTCATCAAGTTTGTTAATGAACCGTCATCTTGTGAATAATCGCCAAAACTCAATAATAGATTTATTTTTGTTTGAAAATCTTGAATAAAGTCTGTTTCATCAAAAATGTCCAAAAACTTGTCCGCACGATTTTTTAGGTTGTTGTCGAATGGCAACAATGAAATACTTCCTCGTAATATATCGCTATCTTCAAGTTTTTGAAGTGATTGTTTATCGGAAGTCGCTTGTTTGATGTAATCGTTTTTAGATTTTTCTTCTTCTATTTGGTCTGTTTTGAATGTTTTGAGAACTTGTAAATCGTCTTTGGAAATAAAGTTTTCAACTTCTGTAAAGCTATTTCCTAAAACAGTATCACGCAATTCGTTTTCTGAATTTACAACTAAGTTTCTTACTATTCTGATTTGGTCGATAAATGTCTTGCTTGGTGTTTTTAAATGTGTCAAACAAGCCAAAAGCAATATTTGTTCTGGTAAAGTAAAACCTCTGAAATCTGCAAAGTTGAATAAGCAACGTTTTAAAAGATTAGTTTCTTTGTGTGTGAAAAATAATCTTGTTTTACTTGTTTCAAAATCATCTTTATTGTAATAAAACAAGTCGTTCCAAAATGTTTGATTTTCTTCTTCTTGCTCACAAATAGCGTCTAACGTGTCAAATAGAAAGTTTTGATTTTCTGTGTTGCTGTATATGATTTTTAATAACTCTGCTGAAATAACGGTATTTTTGTAACGATTATCGTCTTGGTCTTTCAAATCTTTTTTGAAAGAAATAACCGAAGTAATGAAGTTAAACAAATTGAGAAAAGAATTATCAACTGTTAATGCAATGTCGTCTTCATCGGTTAGTGAACCTGAATGAAGAATAATGTGCCAAACCGTATCAATCCATTTCCCGTCAATGGATTCTTCAAATCTTTTTCTTTGCTTAGTGTCTGTAATTATTTCAGCAAAACCTGCTTTGAAATACTCAAATTCGGTAAGTGGTTTACCTCGTGAGTTCATTTTGATGTATAAATCGTCTGTTAAGCCGACTTTGTCCATATCCAATTTGTAGAAATAAAAAGGACAAGACGAATTTCCGATAGCACTCCAAATATCATTTGTATTGAAGTTTTTATACCTCAATTCTATGTCGTCAAGAACGATTAGCATTGCTTGAATGCTTGGGTCGTAGTCCCAAGTTTCAAAATACCAAGATTGATTTTTAATTTCTTGGCTAATTTTTTCGTGTGAAAATTCAGGTTTGAACAGAATTAGGTTTCTGCAAAATTCGGTTGTGCTATGACGTGTTTCATATAAAAAATTGGAAAGAAAATTTGTTTCGGTACCCGAAACATTTTCTTTTACAGAAACAAACCAATACAAAAGCCAAAGTGTTGTCAATCTTTGCTGACCGTCAATTGGAACAAACGTAGTTTTGTTATTAGATTCTACTTCGCTAAAACCATAAATAAAATCAAGCTCTATTTGTGCGTTCTTGTCGGTTAGTTTTTGAGAAATAAAATCAAACAATGCGTCCAAGAAATCTTTACGAATTTTGTTGGTTTTGCTGTCTGTTCTTCCTTGAGCGTAATCTCGTTGAATGATTGGAATTTCAACTTTGTTGCTCAAAACTTCAATATAATTACTACGCATTTGTGTCAATGATTAATGGTTTATACAATTCAACACGATTACGCATTTCTTTCAAATAGGCATCTCGTTCTTCTTCTGTCCAAACAGAATAGCGTTGATTATTTTCAGATGAATAGTATTTTAAGAAAACTCGTTTTGTTGCCAGTGGAATAAATGCTCCTGTTTTATCCATCTCAATTATTTTTCTTCTTTTAACTTCAAATACAGAATTGCTTAGTGAAATGTTTTCTTCAAGCCCAAGCAATGCCATATTCTGAATTTTGTGCAAATACTCGTTTTCGTTTGTGTTGTCGTTAGGAATAAGAGTTAGTATTTTCTCGCTCAAACCTTTGAAATCCTCGTATTTGTATGTTTTTTCGTCAATAGAATTAACTTCATCAATTAATTTTTGTGCTTTTTCTTTTTCGTTAGTTACGTTTAGCAATATGTTTGTGTGAGAATGTAACCATTTAAACCATTCATCTCTTCTGTTTTCGTTTATTCCCTCTATATTTTGAGCGTGAATATGCTCTAAACTTTTTGTAATGCTTTTATACATTTCAAAAGGAAAAAACTCGTTGCTATTATTGTTTGTTCGTGTAATTTCTATATTGGTTAATAGTAATACATTTATGATTTTTCCGTGCTCGTTTGGTTTGTCGTAACTCAAATTTTCCCAATCCTCATCAATAGTATTTGCTATTAAATCGTTAATTTGACTTTCAAAAATTTCTTTTGTGTTGTTGTTTTTAATATTTATCAAAGTTCCAATTGGTGTTCCTGTGGCAATGAGGAAGCCAATTTTGTGATAAAAATTTTTGTTAGAGTACCAATAAACCAAAGAACGATATATTTCTTCAATTTTTATCCATTTTTCCCAAAGTGATTTTGCTGTTTCATTGTTGTCAAAAAAATGAATAAAACTATATAATGGGTCTTTTTCGTTTGATTTCTTGTTAGCGACAATGTCAAATAAATACTCGATTTTGTTGCTGTATTTGCTCAAACTCTCGTTAGAAATGAATGCCCAAAATTTTGGGTTGTTCAATTGGTTTTCTATTTCGTCCCAAATTTGAACTAACTGTGTTCTTCTTTTAATTTTATCATCTTCTGACATTTCTTTGAAACTGTCAGAGTTTACAAATTTAGCTTTTATCAGCTCTGCACTTGTTAGTGGAATTTTCCCTCTGTTTAGGCGTGTAAAAAGTTCTTCGCTCTTTTGTGTTGTATCTTTAATTTCATACCAAATTACCTGAACGCTCCATTCAGGAAGTTGCTTTTCTCCTTTGTTATTTATAATAATACTTGGCAAAATGATTTTCATCATTTCGTCTTTTACTTGTCTTGGTATTCCTCTTTTTCCATCTTCAAACCATTCTTTAATAGTTTTGTATGCCTCACTCATATAATGCAAGTCGGGTTTTGTATTATCAGAATTGTTGGATTCTAAGAAAGTTTTAGATTCTAATCTTGTTTTATAATAAATGGAATAAAGGTTATCAGAATAACCTTCGGATTTTAAATTGTTTTGTAGATATTCTAAAGTCAAATAAGTAAGGATACGATGAAGCGTTGTCAGCCGTTGTTGTCCGTCAATCAATTCATAACCTTGTATTTTTTTTCCGTTGATGTCTTGCCATTCCGATTGTCTAACTACTACAGGTTGCAAACAATAAAAAGTATTTCTATTGTTTGGTTCTTGACGATATTCCCAAATGTCATTTAATAATTGTAAAACGTTTGTTTTTGTCCACCTGTAACCACGTTGATATTCTGGAATGTAAAAATTCATTCCTAAAAGCTCTGTAATGTTTAATGTTTTTATTTGGTTCTCTATCATAATTCAACTCATCTGTTTTTTGGGGATGTCGGTTTTACGCTTGCCACCATCACCCAAATATACACTAAAAACAAAAACGCCTCTTGAATTAACTTCAAGAGGCGTTTTTTTCAAATGCATTATCTAAGACTAACCTAAATACACTTTTAATGCATTGCTATAGCGTGCTTTTTGCAATCTTTTAATGGCACGCTCTTTAATCTGGCGGATACGTTCTTTAGTGAGGTCATATTTTTCACCAATCTCTTCAATAGAGGGTCCAGACTCTCCTTCTAAACCAAAATAGGCAGCTAAAATTTCTGCTTCTCTTACGCTTAAAGATTTTAATATTCTTCTGATTTCAGCTCTTAATGAATCTTTCATTACATCATCATCAGTGTCTGAAGAGCCTTCTAATAAATCGCCCATTGCTACATCTTCTGCCTCGTGTACCGGAGCATCTAAAGAAGTATGGCGGGTATTGCTGGTAAAGATATTGGTAATCTCTGTTTCACTCATCTCTAATATAGATGCCAACTCTTCTGTAGATGGCTCTCTTTCGTGCTCTTGCTCAAATGCAATAAAGGCCTTATTCGCTTTGTTATAAGTGCCTATTTTATTTTGAGGTAAACGTACTAAACGCCCTTGCTCTGCTAATGCTTGAAGTATAGATTGACGAATCCACCATACAGCATAAGAAATAAATTTAAAACCTTTTGTTTCATCAAAACGTTGTGCCGCTTTAATCAATCCTAAGTTACCTTCATTAATTAAATCACTTAAAGATAAACCTTGGTGCTGGTATTGCTTGGCAACAGAAACCACAAAACGTAAATTGGATTTCACCAGTTTTTCTAATGCCCATTGATCATTCATTCTAATTTTTTGAGCAAGAATGGTTTCTTCCTCAGGGGTAATCATGGAGATTTTAGAGATTTCTTGAAGGTATTTTTCAACCGCTTGAGAATCTCTATTGGTGATCTGGGTTGCAATTTTTAACTGCCTCATATTGAAATTATTTTTTCAAATTATTGATAAGATGATATCTGTTTGCTATAACGTAAATAACAATATTTTATTTGAACAAAAAGTAAAAAATTATATAAAAGCTTTTAGAATTAATTTTAGCCTTCCTTTTGAACTAAATAAATCATTTTTTATGATAGAAAGTGCTAATATACAAAAAATACTTTAAAATATAATATTATATCTACTATTTTATAGAAACGCCTCAAAATTAATTTCTGAAATCCAAAAATGCTACCTTTGGCAACAAATTAAATTAAAATTTAACAAAGTACAATGGCACAAGACCTATTTAAACACCCCGATTATTATCTTTTAGATCAGTTGTTAAGCGATGAACATAAGCTCATTAGAGATAGTGTAAGGGCTTGGGTAAAAAAGGAATTAAGCCCTAATATTGAACATTGGGCTCAAAACAACCATTTTCCAAAACATATAGAACCCCAAATGGGAGCATTAGGCATTTTTGGACCTACAATCCCTACTCAATATGGTGGCGGTGGCTTAGATTATATAAGCTACGGGTTAATGATGCAAGAAATAGAACGTTGTGATAGCGGTATGCGCAGCACAGCATCTGTTCAAGGCAGCTTGGTGATGTACCCAATTTTTGCTTATGGTAGTGAGGCACAAAAAAATAAATATTTACCCTTATTAGCCAGTGGCGAATGGTTAGGCTGTTTTGGTCTTACTGAGCCCGATAGTGGTAGTGACCCTAGTAGCATGATTACTAATATCAAAGATGCTGGAGACCATGTGATTCTTAATGGAGCAAAAATGTGGATATCCAATGCACCAGAGGCTCAAGTAGCTGTAGTATGGGCTAAAGATGAACAAGGAGAAATAAGAGGCTTGATTGTAGAAAGAGGTATGGACGGCTTTACCACGCCTGAAATTCATAGTAAATGGAGTTTAAGAGCAAGCTGCACAGGGGAGCTGGTTTTTGATAATGTTAAAGTACCTAAAGAAAATATTTTCCCCAACATAAAGGGTTTAAAAGGCCCATTAGGTTGCCTTACCAAAGCACGCTATGGTATCGCTTGGGGTGCTCTAGGAGCTGCTATGGACTGTTTTGACTCTGCCTTACGTTATACTAAAGAAAGAAGCCAGTTTGGTAAACCCATTGCTTCGTTCCAATTACAACAGAAAAAACTAGCCGAGATGATAACTGAAATTACTAAAGCTCAATTATTGGTTTGGCGTCTAGGGGTGCTTATGAATGAAGGTACTGCTACTCCGGCACAAGTAAGTATGGCAAAAAGAAACAGTTGTGAAATAGCATTAGAGATAGCAAGAGAGGCACGTCAAATGCACGGTGGAATGGGCATTACGGGCGAATATAGTATCATGCGCCACATGATGAATTTAGAATCTGTTATTACTTATGAAGGCACACACGATATCCACTTATTAATCACAGGTATGGACCTTACTGGTATCAATGCTTTTAAATAACAATATCGTTGTTTAACAAAAAAAAGGCGTAGAAAATTGTAATCTTCTACGCCTTTTCCTTTTTACTGCTCAGGATTTCTTAATACAACTTCTCCATCAAAAACATCTACCAATACAGGATTGTTCTTATTAATCTCTCCTGCTATAATTTTCTTACTTAGCAGATTAATAATTTTTTTCTGAACTAAGCGCTTTAAAGGTCTTGCACCGTATTGTGGGTCAAAGCCATTTTCTACAAGATATTCTAAGGCATAGTCCGAAAAGGTGATTTCTAAACCTTGTTGTTCGAGTTGTTTTCTCAATGCTTGCAACTGAATCTTGATAATCCCTTTAATTTCTTTTCTTAAT
>JBDHYE010000041.1:0-8362 GCA_039811245.1 Chitinophagaceae bacterium
CAGCTGCATCTATGTATTTTGCCAATTCCTCTTCTAATGATGTTTGTTTTTCCGGGATGTCATAAAATGCCTTGTATTCATTGTTGTAACTCTTATGAGTGGTTTCCCAATTTCTGCTATCTCGCATCGCATAACGCATCGCTGTAAGCCAGGCGAAATGGCGATACACTAACTCTTTTGTTTTTTCAGGTTGATTGAAAAAATCTCTCGCCATAGTACCAAAAGCCCTGCTGCTGTTGAGTATAGCACCCCAAATAATTCGGCCTTCCCAAGTACGACTATAAGTTTGTGAATTTTTGAACCCCACAATAAAAGCGGTTGCAGTACCCAATAGCCCAACTACTGTCCACGGAATAGCCAAAAATTTTAAGTCCAAAACTTTGTATAAAACCACAGCAATAATGGCTACCAAAAGTGCTAAAAATATATTTCTTCTTGTCTATAAAAGAAACTCTGAAAGTTTATACGATTTTCCTGCGTGCATAAATGATTAATTATTTTGAGAGGTTGATGAAGTAAATTTACTGATTAATATGCCCACCAAAACTACAGAATAAAACTGACCTGCTATTCCAAATAAAGAGGTTAGCAATTTGGTGAAATGAACATTGGGTGTGATGTCGCCATAGCCAATACTGGTAAGGGTTATGGTGCTAAAATAAACCATATCTATATAATTAGAAGCGTGACTGCTATAATCTATTCCTTTAAAAGCATCGTGGTTTTGATACACAAAAAACTGAAATAAAAAAGTACTGATTTCAATGAGTAACATATAACCGCAAGCCGATGCAGAAATAATATCTGCATTGATATAGCTGGGTTTTATCAAGAATCGCAACACTTCAATAAATATCACAGTAAAATAAATGACATAGATAATATTGAGTGCCAATCCATAAAACATATTGTTATAGAAAAAAATCAATCCTATGGGTAAAGCCAATACCAATAAAAAAAGGAAGAGCTGCAACCAGCGATGCCTACTGCCTTTGTTAGAAAAAACACCAATGCTAGCTATGCCCAAAATAATCATATTGATAGGCCAAATCACCTTTTCGTAAAAGAGCAAGTCTTTCAAGAAGATGCCAATGAAAAGATGCTGTATCAAGGCGAAGAGTAGCAACTCATATTTCCGCTTTTGCATAAAAGAAATTATCCCTGTCGCCATATTCTAATTAATTTTTTGAAAGATAACAAGCGTATATATTGCCGCCATAAACGGATTTTTGTTCGCCAATTTTTTCAATGGTTTTATAGTTTAATTTTTGAAATAACTTTTTCATTCCCTCAAAAGGAATAGGAAAAGGTTCCCATTGATTGGCTTTATGGTGGTCATATTCTACCATTAAAAAAGTTGGATTTAATTTGAAATTATTTTCTAAAGATAAAATCAATTTTTCTTTGTCTTGAATAAAGTGAAAAGCATTTGCTATCATTATTCCGTCCAAATTTTCAAGCAGTAAATTCTCCTTTTCAATATCCAGTTTCTTAAATTCAATCTGCACAGCATTACCCAATTGAGCAGGGAAATTTTGAGCAGTTTTATCAATCGCAGTTATGCTACTTTTTTTAGGAAGCAAATTTGCCAAGGCTTTTGTAAATACTCCAGAACCACAACCCAAATCTGCCCAATGCAAAGGTTTGTAAGCAGTCCAATGCAATGAAGCCGACCGAATCAACTGGACATATTTGTTCATTGAATTTTTATATACACTCAGAAAAACTATTTAGCCTGACCAATATCCAAACGGTTAAATTTACCATCGGCTTGTTGGTGAAATTTGAAAAAAACCCTGAAAGTTCCCCATTGTCCGGCAAAGAAATTTCCAGTTATATCTTTTCCGTCATTTTCCACTTTGTCAATACTTAGAAATTTCTCTTTATGTTTAAATGCGTTTTCAAAAAAGGATTTTAAATCCAATTTATTTCCATCATCTGTAAACACTACATCATCTGTAAAAAAGGCATTCCAAGCTGCCAAGTCATTGTTTCCTAAAGCTTCAATTGCTTTTCTAACGGTTTCGTTTGAGATTTTTGAAAGATCCATAGTTTCTGTTTTTTTATTGATAGTTTGAGTATTATTTTTTTCTGTTGAAGTAAGTTCAGCTGCTTTTTTATTTTGTCCACAAGCCATAAAGGTAAAGCTGAGCAGCAATGGAAGAAGTAAGGTTTTCATATCAGTAGGGTTTTATTTTTTCAAGGGGTGTTGTAGATAAATAATGAGAAGATTTAGCAAAAGAAAAGGTAATTCTATCGCCACACCTTTAAGGTCTTTGTCCAATAAATGAAAACAAATAATCATCAAGATACCTGCTGCCATTAAAAAATTTCCCCACACAAAAGTTTTAGGAAAAATAATCAGCACTGCACTCAGCATAGTGATGGCTCCATTAATCATGAGTGCAGTTTTAGAAAAGTTCCATTTGCTAAACATTTCTACCATTTCAGGTTTGCCCGAAAACATAGCATAGCCTTGCTTGATTCCCATAAATACTGCTCCGAGCATTAATAGGGCATTAAGAATTTTTAGAATCATTGTAGGATAATTACATTTGAAAGTTTTAATAAGAGCTTAACGTTGTTGTTAATTTAATCTCAAGTTATTGTTTATTTGTAGTATTGAAAAAGTAATTTAATATTTTTTTTAGATATTATATCAATATATTTTTAATTTCATATATTTATTACCGAACAAACTGATTTAATTGAAAATATTTAATGCTATTTTATTTTTACTTTTTTTGGGTATAAATGGGATTCCCTGTTTAGCCCAGAATCCATATTATATATGTTATGATGTAGAACAGGGTTTACCTTCTAATGAAGTCTATAGTATTACAAAAGACTCAAATGGATTTATATGGATCGGATGTGCTTCTGGTTTATATAAGTTTGATGGTGTACGATATATTAAATACAGTAACCAGTTTCAAAATTCAAAAGCAATAAGTGGATTAACATTTTCAAAATCTGGGAAATTATATTGTTTTAATTTTCAGTCTCAGCTTTTTTTTATTGAAAACGATTCCTTAAAAATATTGGAAAATCACTTTGGTAAAATTAATAACATCATTTGCGATCAAGAAGGAAATATATATGTAAGTCATTTATTAGGTGTATCCAAATATAATGAACCAACAAAAAAATGGAAGCATTATTCATTTGACCAATTCGATAAGAATATCAGCAGTGTAATAATTAGCAAGGATAAAAACATATTTTGTTTATCATCTAAAGGTATTGCTCAAATTAATAGTAATTCTATTGAATTAGTATATCCTAAAGTTTTTTATCCTGTTGGAAATTTTATAATGGAAAATTTAAAAGATGTCCGTTTTATTTTTTCTACATATCAAAATATTTTTTTGAAAGAGCAGGGAGGTCAATATTTCAATTTAAAGGGTACAAAATTGTATTCTGAATTATACAATAGAAAAATAACCAACATAGTTGCCCAGTCAGATAGTTTACTGTGGATTTGTACTTATAAAGGTTTGGTTAAATATAATGTTCAGCTTGATGAAGTTACTATTTTTTATCCTGAAATGGCTTTTAGTGATCTCTTAATCGATGATAATGGTGATTATTGGTTTACTAGCCTACAGAATGGGATAATTAGAGTTTCAAATTTTCAAAATTTAGTTTGGAATAAAAATAATTCATTTTTAAGAAGTGATAAAATAACCCAAATCACTTGTGATAGTCAGTATGTATATTTTACAACCGCACATGGCTCAATTGGTAAGTTAAATACACTAGATTATAAGCTAGAATTGTTTAATAATGTACAAAAAGCCGATGTTCAAAGTTTGGATTACGATTTTGAAAATGATAAACTCTATTTTAATATAAACACGTTATATTATCTTTCAAAACACAAGGTTGGAAAAATTGATTTAGATATTAAATCTATTAAATCAATACATAAGATAGGTCAAGATTTTATCATTCTTAATTCATTTGGAGTACATGTAAGAGGAACAAAAAAGTATAAGATTAGTAATATATGGTCAAGACAACTTATTTATGATTCTTTAAAAAAGAATTTTTGGATAGCCTCAAATAAAGGTATTTTAAAAGGAACTCAACTCAATAATAATTGGAGAATAGTGGACTCAATTGAGACCCAAAAACAATTTCTTTCTATAGTTAGTGGCAACCATTCAATTTATGCACTTTCTTTTGATGGGTTTATTTATGAGATTGCTGATCATAGTGTAAGTGTAATTGCTCAACTGACTGAAAATATACAATGCAACAAATTGAATATTTACAAGAATAAATTATTTGTTTCTTCAAATAATGGTATTTGGGTTTTTGATCTTATACACAAATATTGGGAACATCTCAATACTATTTCTGGTATTGCTTCTAACGATGTAAAAGGTTTAGTATTATTGAAAGACAATATTTGGATTGCAGGAGGGAAAGGGTTACAGAAAATTCCAATAAATTCAATTGCCCAAAAGGTTTCTTCAAAGATCTTTTTAAAAAAACCAATAATAACCGAAAATCTTAAATATGGTACAACTTTATTCATTTACCCTGAAGTGAATGACTATAGAAGTAATGGTAAATTTATCTACGCATATACTATAAACAATTCTAAATGGATAAAGCTGCCAGCCAGTATTGAGCAAATAGAAGTTCAGAATTTACCTATTGGTAATTTTGAAATAAGGTTGAAAGCAATGAGTTATTTAGGCAATGATACAGAAAATGAAATAATACTTAAGGGCTCTGTACAGCCTCCATTATATTTGACTTGGTGGTTTTTATTACTCATAGCAGTCATAGTTTTTTTTGTGATTTATATCATTCACAAAAAGATAGTTTCAAACATCCGTATAAGAGAAACAACAAAAACAGCAATTGCTGAATCTCAATTAACAGCATTAAAGGCCCAAATGAATCCGCATTTTATTTTTAATGTACTTAATTCTATAAAATTTTATATTTATGAAAATGATAGAGATAAAGCGATTAATTATCTTGATGATTTTTCAGAGTTAATAAGGCGGATTTTAGAAAGTAGTAAAATACAGTATATATCGCTAGAAGAAGAGTTGAAGATATTAAATCTGTATATTGAATTAGAGGAAATGATGTTTGAACAAGATTTTAATTATGAAATCTATCTTGACTCTAGTTTAGATAGGCAGATAAAAATACCTTCAATGCTATTACAACCTTTTGTTGAAAACGCATTTAAACATGGATTACGACATCAACAAGGTTTGAAAAAATTGTACTTAGAAATTAAATGTATTGACAAGAATGAAATTTCAATATCAATATTGGATAATGGTATTGGGAGAGCTGCTTCAGCTATGATGAATAAGACAATTAGTAATAAAAATAATTCCTTTGCGCTCAATGCAATAGATAAAAGAATAAAACTCATTAATACTCAAAAAAAAGTTTTTATTACTTATTCAATAATTGATATTAATGAACAAAAACGCACTGGTACAATCATTAAGATTAATTTAAGATACTTCAATTCATGATACCTTCTAAAAAATACAGAGCAATTATTGTTGATGATGCGTTTCAGGCTAGAAAGCTTTTAAAACTAATGTTGACAGACATCAATAATGAAATAGAGATTATTGCTGAATTTGATAATGCTAAAGATGCATTTCATGGTATTGGCATGCACAAGCCAGATATCGTCTTCTTAGATATTGAAATGCCAGGTGAAAGTGGTTTACAACTTATAGAGCGGTGGATAACACAAAATCATGCTATTAATTTTGAAATCATATTTGTAACTGCGTATCAACAATATGCCATACAAGCATTTAAACTATCTGCAATAGATTATTTGCTTAAACCGTTTAGAAAAACAGATCTTGAAAGCGCACTTTTAAAAGCGTTAAAACAGTTACAGCTTAAAAGTTCAGCTAAAAAATTTGATGTGTTAATTCATAATTTTAATCAGCAAAAAGAACCTTGTATTGCACTACCATTGAACTTTGGATTTGAGTATATTCCTCTTAAAGATATTGAATATTTAGAAGCTTTAGGAGCTTATACTAATTTTCATTTGTCTAGTGCTAAGGTGATTCTAGTTTCAAAAAATTTAAAATATTTTGAAACAATATTAAACTCTTTAGACACTTTTGTGAAGATTAACCGTTCAAATATTATTCATCTAAGTTGTGTAAAATCTTATTTAAAAGAGGACCGTGGTTGGGTAATGTTAAAAAATGGTCAGACAATTAAATTATCACCCAACTTTACTGAAGAATTCGTAAGTAAGTTTAATAAATTTCTTATTTGATTTTTTTCGTAAACTCAAATGTAGTATTCGTTAAAAAATAAGAAGACATTCAATAATCAATTCTCATTTTTACAATAACACAAAAAATTAATTAAAATGAGAAAAGTAATTTTATTTATGCTCCCTTTAGCCTTTGGCTTAGCTAGTAATCCTTCAAATGCTCAAACTATAGCATTGATTAATAAGCTAAATAAAAAAAATACGAATGAAACAACTGAATCATCATCTACAACAACATCATCAACATCTAGTGTTAGTGCTGGGGCAAACCAGTTTGAAATGATAGAAGTGTTTTATAATAGTGGGAAAAAATTTCATGGAGGATTTATTAAAAATTCGGGTACTAAAGCTAATTTTTCACACAGTAAAGATGAATTCTTTTACGACATAAAACGCAATGATAAAGGTCAAATCATTTCATTTAAAACAAAAGTACAAGTAGGGGGAACTTATACTGTTGAAAATCATCCATACCCAACAAAATATATTGGTGAATATGGTAAGTGTTTATATTTTATTAATGATGTAGCATTTTGGGGCAGCCCTTCATCATCAAGTCCAGACATTGTTTATTGTTCTAATAAAGGTGATCTTGATAATTATTCACCAGATAAGTCTAAAGAGGTTTTACAAAACTATTTAAAAGAGGCTCAAAAAGGTGTAGAAGCAAGCAATGCAGCTGCCAATAAAATTGCAGCAGAGAAAGAAGCAAGTAATAGAGCTGAATTCACTACAAAAGATAAGAATGTAGTTGCGATTAGTGTTAAAGCTTCTAAATCTAGTTTAAAACATGGGGAATCTGATTCTTATATCATAACAGCTAAATTAAAAGATGGTAAAAGTATTGCTACAAATGAGGGTGGTTATTTAGACGAATATGAGGTAGAGGTTCAAGGTTTACCTAAAACATACATTGAAGAAGATGGCGGTGGCTTTGGCGAAAAATTTACAGCAGCAAATGGTACGATTACAATGCCTTACACAGCAGTAGTGAATGGAGATAAAATTGTTTTGAAAATTAAATCTAAATATTATCCTTCAGTTAGTACTACTTTAAGTTACCAAACTAATTATGAAGCACCAATTACATTAGATTACAATGGAATTAAACAATATCGTAAAGCAGTACCATTAAAAATAGAATATAAAGGAGTTAAAAATGCCCTTACTGGTAAGGATCTTTTAGAGGTTAAAATCTCTCATTTAGAAAGTGGTAAATTATATCGTCATTTTAAGATGGCTCCTACAGCTGCGTTAAATATACAAACTAATGGTGTTAAAGGTTGGACGGGCACTCCTGGTAAAACAGGTACTTATGGGCCAAAAGACGGTGGTGATGGAGGTAATGTAAAAGTAATAATAGATCCAAGTGTTAAATCTTATACTTTAAACATTAGCCAAAGAGGAGGAGCTTCTGGAGGTATGTATTCTAATGCCGGTAGAGATGGTACTACTGAAAAAATTAAACAAAAAGTGTCTTGGTAAAAACAATATTAGCATAATAAATACCACTCCGATTTTTCTATCTGTTAAAGGTGCTCTTACTCTATGAAGTGTAAGGGTATCTTTTTTTGTTAGAGTGTTTAATTCACTGGTTTTTGAATTGATAAATTAATGTTTTATGTATGAAATCTGTTTTATACTTCGCAATACATTTATTTATAACAATAGAGCCAATTTGATTAAGAGATTATTCATCATTTATCAACTATAAAAGGTATTGCTTCAGATTTATTCTGTTGTTTTAAAACTAAGTTGTATAGCCCATTGTAGAAATGTGGTATAGCGATTGTAGTGCTATTTGGTGTTAAATTTCCATTAAGCACTATTTGACCAAGGCTATTAAATATCGTATAGTCGTATTCTTGTGGAGTAGTGCATTGGATATGAATCTGATCTATTGCAGGGTTTGGATAAAGTTTTATTTTTTGAGTTAATACTGTTTCATCAACACTAAGATCTTCACAAGAGGGCGCTATTTTGAAATCGTGAAAGCCAATAATCGTGTCTTCATAACAACGGAGCCCATAATAATTGTCTAAATCTGAGGGTAAAGAGTTACAACTAAAATAA